>RPPU01000008.1 GCA_003819975.1 Desulfobacteraceae bacterium | reverse complement strand
ATCAGTTTTTCGATTTGGACCGCGTCCGTATTTTTGGCCGAGGCGGTCGCCAGTTCCTTGAAGAAATCGACCGGCGTTTGATTCAGCAATCCCATGATTCGGCCGGCCAGGAGCAAATGGCGGCGATCGGCCTGCAAGCGCGCGCGGGTTTCATTGTCAACGGGGCCCTTGATCCCGTCCAGTATTCGGTTCCATTCTTTTACTTTTTCAAAAACCAAACCCAGGGCGCCGGCGGTGTTCAAATCGTCATCCATGTTTTCGATAAAGGATTTAAGAAAAGGCTCGGACGGTTCTTGAGCTAGCGACCCGACCGGTGAGAGCCGATCCTGATCTTGAACCGGGTCGATGAGGCTGTCCAGCCGTTCCAGAGTGCGGTAAATGCGCACCAGGGCGCTTTGGATTTCACCGACATCCGCGGGCGTGAAATCCAGAGGACTGCGGTAGTGCTTGGAAAGAAAAAAAAGTCGCAGCACTTCCGGATGATAGGTTTTTAAAGCATCCCGAATCGTAATGAAATTGCCAAGAGATTTGGACATTTTTTCGGCATTGATATCGAGCATGCCGTTGTGCATCCAGTAACGCGCGAACCGGCCGTCTGTGGCGGCCAGGGACTGAGCGCGCTCGTTTTCATGATGCGGGAAGAGCAAATCTGCGCCGCCGGCATGGATGTCGAAGGTCTCGCCCAAATATTGGGCGCTCATTACGGAGCACTCGATATGCCAGCCCGGCCGGCCCGGTCCCCAGGGGCTGGGCCATTGCGGTTCGCCCGGCTTGGCGCCTTTCCAAAGGGCGAAATCCATGGGATGGCGCTTGCGTTCGTCGACAGCCACGCGGCTGCCAGCCTGCATATCGTCCAGCTTACGACCGGAGAGTCCGCCGTATTCTTTAAAAGATTCGATGGAGAAGTAAACGTCCGAACCTTCCGCGTAGGCATGGCCTTTGGCAATCAGCGTTCGGATCATGGCCAACATACCGGCGATGTGCTGCGTGGCGCGGGGCTCCACATCGGCCCGCATAATGCCCAAACGGTCCATATCTTCGTAATAAGCCCGGATATATTGCTCGGCAATGTCCTGGGGTTCTTTGCCCAGTTCACGGGCGCGATTGATGATCTTGTCGTCCACATCCGTGAAATTACGCACAAAGGTGACATCGAGACCCCGCGCACGCAGATAGCGCACGAGCACGTCGAAAACCAGGGCGGAGCGGGCGTGGCCGATATGGCAGAGATCGTAAACCGTCACGCCGCAGGCGTAGATGCCGACCTTGCCGGGTTGCAGGGGAACGAATTCCTCTTTTATATGCTTGGCGGTGTTGTAGATCCACAGGGTCATTTGTAGTACTCCTTAAAGCAGGATAAACGTGAAAGGTTAAACGTGAAAGGTTAAACGTGAAACGGCAAAGGTGAAACGGCAAAGGTGAAACGGCAAAGGTGAAACGGCAAACGTGAAGAAGGAGGTCAAGTCCTGATTTAAAGTTGTCGATTTTTTTGAGTCATTATTCAATTTGATTCAGTCCGGTTCTCGCCTTCATTATTCGATATTCGGAGTTCGATATTCGATATTTTCTTTTTCCGTTTCACCTTTCACGTTTTACGTCTCACGTTGTCGCCTTTCACGTCTCATTGATGCTCACGACGGCATAGGCGGCCATGCCTTGTTCGCGGCCGACAAAGCCCAGGCCTTCGGTGGTGGTCGCCTTGATATTGACATCTTCTATGCCGATTTCCATGACTTCCGCTAAATTGCGGCGCATCTCCGCCATGTAAGGCATGAGTTTCGGATTTTGAGCCAGAATAGTGACATCCACATTGTTAATCCGGCTCCTGTTCTGTTTGACGAGGGCCATAACGCGGGCGAGGAGAACCAGGCTGGCGATGTCTTTATAAGCCGGGTCCGTATCCGGAAAATGTCGGCCGATATCGCCCTGAGCCAGAGCGCCCAGAATCGCGTCCATGACCGCATGAGTCAGCACATCCGCGTCCGAGTGACCCAGGAGACCCAAAACATGGGGTATTTTCACGCCGCCCAGAATCAGGTCGCGGCCCGCCACCAATCGATGCACATCATAACCGAATCCGACTCGCAAAATAAAACCCCCGAATAAATTTCACCACAGAGGACGCAATTTTTAGAATTAAAATTGCTTTAGTGGCACAGAGGTCACAGAGAGAATATTTATCCCTTGAAATAGTTTTAAAAATCATAAAACTGTTGAGCCAGTGAGAGGGCGGCAGGGGATAATAAGCTGTGTTCTTAGAAATATAAAAATAATCTCTGTGCTCTCTGTGTCTCTGTGGTGAAAATTCTTTAATGGCACGTGCTGCAGGATCCGCCGCCGCAACCGGCGCAGCCGCCGCCGGAAGAAGCCGCCGGGGCATAGTCGCCGCCGCGGCCGCCGCTTTTATGCCGGCAGGCCGACATGAGGCGTTTGACCTTTTTACTTTGGCAGTCCGGGCAGGCGATGTCTTTGTCGTTGCCGAAGACCAGGTATTCAAATTGGTTTTTGCACTTGGTGCAGGTAAATTCATAAATCGGCATTTGTAGCCCCTCAATAATTATTTTGCCAGACTTTCACCACGAAGACACTAAGCCACGAAGAAATAATAAAAAATCTTTAAGTCTTTGCGTCTTGGTGCCTTTGTGGTAATATTTTATCTTTCACTTAATCCCTCGATCACCGCGGCGGCCAGCAAGGGGAACATGATCTCATGATGCCCCACCAGGGAATAGCCCTGGCCGCCCTCCTGGGTCGGCCGATGCACCACATTGGTCAGGGGCCGGTAATGCTGGATAAAATCCATATTGACTGTAGTGAAATGTTTGACTTCATGGCCTAAGTTATGCACGAGCGAGAGCGCTTTTAAGAAGACCTCGGGTAAAATCACGGCTGAACCTAAGTTGATAAAAACGCCGCCTTCGAGCTTGGCGACTAGGCCGGCCAAAAGGCGGAAATCCTGATGGGAGGCTGCGCCGATTGCGGCGCCGTCCGCCCTGGGGTGGCAATGAATAATGTCGGTCCCAATGGCGACATGTACGGTCACCGGAATATCTCCTTCATAAGCTTGGGCCAAAAGGCTATATGGATTGTAAGGAAATTTGGCCTGTACCAGGGCAATGCCTAATGCTTTGCCCAGGCCATAACCTTTTTGAACCCCGTCGATGATTGCCTCATTGATGAATCGGCCGGTTTCCTCGGCCATACCGAAAGTGCCCGCGCCCAGATGGGCAGCCACATCTTCGGAAGTTTGTCCGTGCATGGCGATTTCCGCGTCATGCACAATGCCGGCGCCGTTCAGAGCGATAGCAGTTAAGATGCCTTTTTTACATAGATCAATAATGATCGGGTTCAAGCCCACTTTAATCGGGTGCGCGCCCATGGCGAGGATGACCGGTGCGCCTTTTTTATGGGCTTGAACAATATGAGCCACGATTTTTTGAAAATTTTGGGCAGCCAGGATCGAAGGCAGGGATTGCAGCCAGGCCTCAAAGCCGGCGCCGGCCTGCCAAGATTTGGCAAAATCCGCGACTTTGACCTTGCTGGCGCGGGATTGAAGCGAATAGGTTTTTACCCCTTGAAGATCAATGGGTTTCCATTCCGTCACGAAAATATCCCTTTCTTTTATTCAGGCTCACTGTTTTTTTGGAAAAGCAAATAATCCACCAATTGGCACACCATATGACCGCAGAAAATATGGACCTCTTGAATTCTGGGGGTCAGGCTATGCCGGACGGTTAAAGCTAAATCAACCATATTGGCCAGCTTGCCGCCATCATTGCCGAGCAAACCGACCGCATAGATTCCTTGTTTGCGGGCAGTTTTGACCGCAGCCATAATGTTGGCGGAATTACCGCTGGTGCTGATGACCAAAAGGACGTCGCCCTCTTGGCCCAACGCCTTGATTTGTTTTGAAAATACTTCTTCAAAACTGTAATCATTGCCGATACTGGTCAAGATCGAGGTATCGGTGGTCAGGGCCAGGGCCGGCAGGGGCGGCCTTTCCAATATGAACCGGTTCACGAATTCAGCGGCCAGATGTTGGGCATCGGCGGCGCTGCCGCCATTGCCGCAGATCATGAGCTTGTGGTCATGGTTAAAAGCCGAGACGATCTTTTTAGTCAATAGGATTAAGTTTGCGGCGTTTTGGGAAATAAATTCTTCCTTGGCTCGGATGCTTTCATGCAAAGCTTCTTGGATTATTTTTTCCACGCGCACGGCTCCTTTTCAGCCTAAATTCAACGGAATCCAAATTAGGCTTTTTAAGCCGAATTGTCAATATGGGAACTAGGGGGTGAACGTAAGAACGTAAGAACGTGAGAAAGTGAGAATTAGAGAACGTGTGAAATCGTGAACGGTGAAAGTGATCCGCCTTCGCAAAGCCTAGGGCGGATTAAACAGTCGACCGGGAATGGAGGGTGAAAGGCAAAAAGGTTGATCCGCGGGTGGAAAGACTATATAAGGGTATGGTCTTTTTAGAGCCGTTAAAAAGATGAAGTTTAACGTGGATATATGCAGGCACAAAGATTTTAAACAACTTTTTCGACTTTGTTTCTTGTTTCGCCTTTGCCGGGATTTTTGGTGAATCTTTTTTGAAAGAAATCGTTTATGCAATATGAAAACATAGTCACCATTCACAAAACCTATACCCATGTCTACATCGCTCCGCACTTGGATGATGCGGCTTTTTCCTGCAGCGGTCTGATCGCCCGCCAAGTCCGAGACGGTGAGGCGGTTCTGGTGGTGACGGTTTTTACGGCCGATATCGAAGCGGAGAAAAAACCGCACGACCCGGCTTTAAAAAATGTCGTGGATATGTCCCGACGGCGGGCCGAAGACCGAAAAGCCATGGATGAAATGGGTGCGGATTTTCTCTGGTTGGATCATCAGGACTGGATTTTCCGGCATTGCCACCCCATTTATCGCTATTCCTTAAGCCCCGGTCTGTTGCAGGGCGAACAGGAGTTGACTGATCGCATTGCTTCCGAGATCCGGGCGGTTTGCCAAAAGGCCGGGAACCGGAACCTTTACATTCCTCTGGGCGTTGGTCAGCATGCGGATCATCAACTTGTTTTTCAATGCAGCCTCGGGTTGGCGCGGCCGGTACGACCCGATCTGCAAATCATTTATTATGAAGAAATTCCTTATGCTTTGTTTCCGGCCCTGTTGTCATATCGACTCATGTCCCTAGGCCAAAATCCGGTCCAAAGCCGGGAGCCCGATCTGCTGGAGCGGTTGAATATCATACAGGCCGGTCGAACTTTCCGGGGCCAATTGCGGGAAGTGCCGACCTTGTTGGGGAATAATAATTGGATGCGCTGGTTGGCTTATGTCGCGATCTGGTTTTTTCTGCTCTATTCGAAAATCGGCATGCGGCCGCGTAAAATGGGCTGCTTATATGGGCGGATATTGACCGCGCGGCAGATGGATATCGGTCCGGACGTGGAGAAGAAATTCAGGGCGATCCGGTCTTATCCGTCACAGATCGAGCAGATCCGGGATTATCCGGAGAAGATGCGCCAAATGCTGGCCGGCTATGCCGGGATGATCAGTTCCGGAGCAAAAACATTTGCGGAAAGATATTGGTTTCTGGAAAAATAAAAAAGTGATATTACACTATTTGAATAGTTCTCAGATTTTGTTAGGAAGATAGGCAAAGGATGGCCGACAAATCGGATCTCAAAGTTTTCGGTAAATGTCTTTTCTGTGACCCACTCGTAAAACGATAAGCTCCTCACCCTTAATATCAAAAATAACTCTGTAATCGCCAATTCTAAATCGATACGTTCCGAGCGCCGGATCGATCAATTTTGAAGCATATCGAAAAGGTTCTTCTTCGTACTCCTTGAGAACCTTACCGATTCTTTGTTTCACATTGTCCTCAAGTTTACGAATATCCTTGAAGGCTCTATGAGTATATACAAGTCCGTATTTCACAGACCAAAAACCTCCTGATGGGTTTTCACTCTGCCGGTCTTATAATCGGATCTGGCCAATTTGATACTATTCAGATACTCCGGTGAAGTGGATGCGAGAAGATCTTCTAAAAAAGCATCCCTTTTTTTCTTTGACATTTTTTTTATGGCCATAACAATTATTTCCGGTTTTATTTCAATTTTTATACTTTCAAGCATTTGACCCTCCGCGCCTAAATTTCTAATGGATTTTTCCACGGTATTTGGGAATGATACTATATGATATTTACATCCCAAAGTACATAGGATAAACTATCCCAATCATGAATTCCGGCTTGTCTCGCCGTAGTATCACGAAGGTGGGCAAAATCGCCGGCATAAGTCCGTACGATGGTAAGTTGGTTCATTATTCGTTTTCCACATATCAACAACAAATTATGGATATGTGGAAAACGAAGCGCTTACACTATTTTCCCCGGATCAATAAAATCTATCTGGATTAACCGCCATTGGCGGCGGGTTGAGTAAAAACTTAACTGGATTTTCCGTCTAATTGATTGAATTTGTTTTATTTTTCAGCAAATCAAACAATCATGAAATTTGGTTTTAGATTAACAAAATGCTTTAATGATGTCAAGCGAATGCAAGGAGGATTTCAAAACGGCTAAAGTTAGAAAAGAAATTCTATTTATCGGGGACTTCCCTATTTTTGTTAGGGTAAGTAGAGATTGTTTTGCTTTATAATAATCAATTGCCAAAAGAGAGGACGAAAAAAACCTATGCGAATTTATTTTAAGTGGATGTTCGTTTTCTTGTGTTTGAGCTTACTGAACTCCCAAAACGCCCGCGGTGAGGAAAAACCCCTTTGGGAGCTCGGATTGGGAGCAGCAGCGCTGCGCATGCCCGATTACCGGGGTTCCGATGAAAACCGGAATTATTTGTTGCCTTATCCCTATCTGATTTATCGCGGCGATTTTCTGAAAATCGACAAAGACACCATTTCGGGCCGGCTTTTCAAAACCGATCGGCTCTTGTTGGATATCAGTCTCTTTGGAAATATGCCCGTGGACAGCAGCGAAAACAGCGCCCGCAGCGGTATGCCGGACCTGGACCCGACTTTCCAAGTCGGCCCGTCTTTGAAAATCAAGCTTTTGGAAGAGAAGCAGGATGAGTATAAGCTGACCCTGGCTTTGCCGGTTCGCGCGGTGTATGCGTTCGATTTTCCGTCCTTGCACCATGAGGGCTGGGTGTTTAGCCCGCGACTGGAATTCGAGAAAGCCGATATCGTTCCGGGCAGCGGCTTGAATCTTTGGGCTTCAGCCGGGCTGTTGTTCGCCACCCGTCCGTATCATGAATATTATTATTCTGTGGATCCGGCCTATGCCGCGGCAAACCGTCCGGCTTATGCGGCCGAGGGCGGATACGGCGGTTCCGTCCTGACCGTGGGATTAAACAAGCAATATAAGAAGTTCAGCTTTAACCTTTTCGCCAATATGGATTTTCTGCACCAGGCCAGGTTTGAGGATTCTCCTTTGGTCAAAGACCGGAGTACCGTGATCTACGGCATTTCCGTGTCCCGGTTGTTTATGAAATCGAAACGCACGGTTGTCGCGGATTAATACTTTTACCGAGGCCTCTGTTTCGGATGTGAAAAAAATTGCACGTTTCATTTGACTATTTCAAATGGGATCAGGGCGGCTTGCGAGCCGTCCTGATCCCATTTTTATGCCCGGCGAGCGAAATGAATACGGCCTATCATAAAGGAAAACTCTATTCAGGGCTCATTGGCATAGCATTTCTTGTTTATAAACATATTCGTGGCGCAATGTAAAATCGACCCAATAGAATCCAAAAGCCGATCCGGGGAATTGCTTGCGGAATTTTGCGGTCAGCGTATTCGGGATCGTGGTGAGCGCGCCTTTATTGCCGTAGGTCTTCCACCAGGCCTCATCATCGGGATACCCGATCTGGAAGCCGTGATAACGGGGTTTGGGATTCGGGTTGGTGACGGAAACCCAGCCTTCCGGAACTTTGCAGGGGTCCCAATAGCGGACTTCGCTATAACCGGGAATGGATTGGCCGTGATTGTAATAGGTCACCCATTTGGTAAAATCTTCCACCATGCGCGCCAAACATTGAGCAGGCGTGGGAACAACGCCGTCTTCCAGCCAATCAAAATCCTGGCTGTCATTGATAAAAAAGGTCGAACAATAAGCTTCGGACGGAAGATAATCGTCAAACGGATCGCCGTGTTCAGGGGTGTTGCAATTATCATTGGGAGCATCCGCCCAATAATTATTGGCGCGATTGGTGAAATGTTTGAGGAAAAGGGACATATTGACGCCGTAGCCGCGCACAATCCGTTCCCATTTTTGAGCCTTATCCGCCGAAATAATATTGGGTTTTATGACCGAGGGCGGCGGATTTTTACCGGCCATGTCCTCACAAAAGCGATACCATTCGCCATCCACGCCGATTCCGGCGATGCGGTGGATTTTGACATCGCCGCGGCCCACAAATTCATCCAACACTTCAACGAGCAGTTTTTCCATGGTTTCATGGCCGGGTTGATCGACCAGGCCCGGTTCCAGTTGCAGAAAAACCAATGTGTTCGGGTAGTATTGATTGATATAACGAATAACGGCATGAAAGTCGAACTTCATTTCACTTGCGGAAACATATTCAAACGGCGTGCCCAGAGCCGTTCCGGTATTGTTCCACAGCGCATAAGTTTTCCCCCAGGCTTGGCCATTGTACGGTTCAGTCTGGGTAATCGCAAAATAGACCATGGGAACGCTCGCCAAATACGGGCTTTGCCGGGCATTGAAATCGACCATGGAATTCATGAAACAATTTAGCGCCGGCAGACCGCCGTTGTTTTTCAAGCCATACCAGGAAGTCCGGAATCCGGCGGCGCCGGGAACTTTGTCCGTAGCGGCTAATTTACCCAAGGGAATTGTAATGGTATAGTTTTTACCGCCGGCCACCTGATAGATCTCTTTAAAATCGCTTTGAAAATAATCATTCGAGAAAACTCTGACCACTCCATACTCGTAGTTCGCGGGCGTATCAATCGTCAAGGGGATGGAAAAATAACCGTTGGCGTCGGTTTTACTCTCCACGATTTGGGCCTCGACCCCGTCACCGGAACGCGTATGGGAGGTGGCGATTTGAACCCAGACTCCGCCGACGGGCAACGCGTTATGCTTGACCCAACCTTGAACCGTTGTCAGGGACCGATGGTCCGCTTTAACCGCGCCGGGCAATTCCGCGGGAACAGAAGCGGCAGCCAAAGCTTGCGTGTTTGAAAGACAGGGTATTCCGAGCAAAGAGACGACACCCCACACGGCCATAAACATGCTGATTAATATAATCGGATTGTTTTTTTTCATTCCATTTCTCCTTTTAATAAATTTTAAAATGGGTTTTTAACGTTCATTGATTTATTCCGTTTGTTTCCGATACAGGCGAAACAACGCGGAGCGCCCATTGACGGACATTTTTAAATTTTTTCACCTCCTCCCGTGATCGCTTGCAAGCATGGGCCTGAAAGCAAATTTAGGATCGTCAGGAACGTCACAGAATCGTCACATCCTTTAGGCAATTCTGGTGCCAGAAACGGCAAATGATCGTTAAATCAAGCAGATGGTCGGCATCGTGCGGGATCGGGACAAGGAAAACAGGAAAGAATTGGGAAAGAATAGTAACATGGAAAAGCGGAAACGTGCAATCCGTTGCACGGAGACGATGAGCAAAGCCGGAAGAAGAATTTTTAGCGGCAGGCAATGGGCGAAGGTAGCTGCGATGCAGCTAATAAATCGTCAAAAAATTTCCAATCGTTTCTTCCAATTGGAATTAACCGCAACTGTTTCTTATTTTTTTAATCGGCGAAGCGTTCGTCGACAGAATGCGCAATGACAGTCAAAGCAATGAAAAAGCATTGTTGCCGTTCTCCGGCTTTTCCCCCGCATATCAATTACGGGAGGTCAACGCGGCGACCAGAGCACTTGGCGAGGTTTACGACCGAGTTCTTTGGCCAGATCTTTCAGCCGGCCGTGTTTGATGACCCGGGCCATGCAATGGGTGGCGCAGGCCGGTTGCAGGCCTTTTTTAATACGCGGGGCGCAAAGGATGCAGAGTTCGGTGGGGAAGGGGAGAAAATTCAGATAGGCGCGATCCTTGGGCAGTTTCTGGACGATTTCCAGGACCTGCATGCCGGCCATGCCGGCCGGCCATTTATATTCCTGGGAGCAGGCCACCTGGCAAGTATGGCAGCCGGTGCAGTATTCATAGTCGATCAAAAGCCCGTATTTTTCTATGGCTGCGGCGGGCTTTTTTACGCTTTTTTTAACGGTCTTTGGTGTAGTTTTTGTCGTCATTTTTTTTACGGTTTTTGCCGCAGGCTTGCTTTTCATGGTTTTCATAATTTACCTTTCTGGTCGGTTTTTACAATTCCAACTCTCTCATGCCGAGGGTTGAAGAAAAGAATTTCACCACAAAGGCACAGAGGACACAGAGATACAGAGATTATTTTTTTACTTTTCAAACAGTTTTCAAAATCTTAAAACTGTTGTCTTGAGAGGAGGAAAAGTAAAAACCAACCTGCCCTACAGGCAAAAGACGAATTGCTGTTAAGCGTTGAGTCGTTTCTCTTTGCCGGCCTCTCACCGGCAAAGAGAAAAAATGTCACTCTGTGCTCTCTGTGCCTCTGTGGTGAATCGTCCTTTCATGCTTTGTAAATCCTGCACAACGAGTGCTTGATGGGCGCGCCAAGGCCGTCTTTGCCCTGGCTGTCCATGGGAATCAGCAGGTTGATATTATGCTCCCAGGTGCCGTACAGTTCGGGCTCGGCGCCTTTTTTTTCCGGGAACCACCAGGCATGCGCGGCCATGACCATCCAACGCGGCACGATCAAGGTCACCTTGGCTTTCAGCTTGCAACGACCCATCCAGTTCTCCACCCAGACCCATTCGCCGTGCGAGATGTTGTGTTCTTTGGCCGTATCGGGGTGGATCTCCACCACGGGATCGGGATCGATCTGGCGCAGCCAGGGGATCATGCGATGCTCGGAGTGGAAGAACGCCGGTGAGCGTCGACCCGTGGATAGGATCAGGGGGTAATCCTTGGCCAAATCGGGGCGGCTCACCGGTGTAAAGGGCGGCTCTTCATGGTGGGGCAGGGGTTCCAGGCCCCAGTCTTCGCGAAGGGTGGAGTAGAGTTCAAAACGGCCGGTGGGAGTATTAAAACCCGGTTTGCGGTCGGAGCGCAGCAATCCTTTTTCATGACGCTGATACGGGCAGCTGGGATGTCCATCGGGCGGATAGGCCCAGCCTTTTTCCTGCAATTCTTTGAAATTGAGTCCCGCCGGTTTGATGATTTCATCAAAGAGTTCATGAATGTTTTCCCACTTGAGCTCGGGGTCAAAACGTTTGGCCAGTTCAAAGTTGATTTCCACGTCGGAGCGGCAGTCTTCCACATGAATGGCCTTGTTAATGCTTTGCAGCGGCACCCACCAGCTGCGCACGCCTTCTTTTTCCAGGAAAGATGCGGCCGGCAGGACCACATCGGCATATTGGGTGCTGGCGGTCATGAAAAGATCGACCGCTACGATAAAGTCGAGTTTGCGCAAGGCTTCGCGCCACTTTTTGGGATCGAGGCCGATGCCGCCCAGGGGGTTGCAGGTTTGCATCCAGAGACCTTTGACCGGGTAAGGTTTGCCGGTCAGGATTTGCTCCAAGGCCGTGTCGGTCTGGCAGCGCCAGATGAATTTATTAAACGGTCCATAGTGCTTGCCGATACGGGGCTTGTCCTGGTCTTTGTTTTTGAGCTTGATCACGCCTTCGGCGCCCGGCAGAGCATAAGCCACGGCGTCAAAAGCAAAACGGGCAAAGACATTACCGCCGGGCTGGTCCAGGTTGCCGGTCAGGGCCCAAAGCGCGGCCATGGCCTGACATAGGGGCGTAATGGCGCCGGTCATGTCAATGGGCACGCCCCACTGGATCGAAGCCGGTTTGCTTTGGGCATAGAAACGGGCGGCCGCGGCGATCGATTCGGCCGGCACTTGGGTAATTTCAGCCACGCGTTCCAGGGGGTATTGGTTGACTTCGGCGCAGAAAGCATCCCAAACCGTATGACAGATCACGGCGCGGCCGTCTTTAAGCGGCAGGCTAAAGCGGCCGGAGCGGGCCGGTTTTTTCAGTTTGTTTTTATAAGCCTGTTTTTCCGGGTCCCAAGCTACGGGCTTTTGCCGGACCGGGTCCCAGGCCAGGAAGCAGTCGGCGGCGCCCTCGGCAAGAATGTCGCACTCCCGGATCAATTTGCCGCTGTCTTCGCGAATCAAATGGGGCGCATTGGTCCATTGATCCACAAACCCGGCGTCAAACAGCTTTTCACGGATGATCACATTCAGAAATCCCATAGCGAGGGCGGCGTCGGTGCCGGGCCGGAGTTGCAGCCAGTGCTTGGCGCGCGAAGCAAACCAACTGAGCCGCGGGTCAACGGAGATGATTTGAGTGCCCTGTTTCATCATATCGATGATCCAGTGGCCGAAAAGATTGTCCGGGCAAGTGGCCGGGATATTATAACCCCAGATAATCATGCATTTGGGCCGCTTAAAGCGCGGGTCTTGGTAGCGGTCCGGGAACCACTGGCCGGCGTCAAAAACCGCGTAATCGCCTTGCACCGTGTCCAGGGCGGCGATGCGCGGGCTGTAACAAGCATTGCCGCTCAGGGCGAACATGACATTGGGGCTGCCGAAAGCATAGGCGATCAAGCAGATCCAGGGGCCGATATCCCGACCGGTGCCCATGGAGAAGATCACGCTTTCCGGGCCGAACTCGACGCGGATCGCTTTCATCTTTTTTTCGATCAGGTCAAAAGCCTCATCCCAGGAGATCTCCTGCCATTGATCCTGACCCCGTTCGCCCACGCGTTTAAGCGGTTTACGCAGACGCAGAGGATTTTCCACATACTGGGTCATGGCCAGGGCGCGCGCGCAAAGACGGCCCTGGTTCCAGGGGTGTTCGGGATTGCCTTCAATTTTGATCAGTTTCCCATCCTGGACATGGGCGATCACGCCGCAACCGCCATGACAACCCGGGCCGGCCGACCAGGTAGTGGTTTTAATTTTTTTAATGGATTGGTCTTTCATTTGAACCTTCATGGAATGGTTTTATTGTTTGTAAAATAATGTCTTAATTTTAAAAAATTCTATTAGGAGAATTTTATTTTATATGTATAATTATTGCTAAAAAGGTCCTATCTGTCAATTTAAAATCAATTTTTTAAGATGTTCATTTGGGTTGTTGGTCAGGATTTCAGGCCTCTTCATCACATACTCCTTGAATACATTCAACGTTTCTGATTTAACATTTGAACAAATGGAAAATTGGCATTTTCTTTAAAATCCGCTAAGATGAACCTCTTTAAAGAATGGATGCATTAAAAGGACAGGCATGGACCTTGATCGATTCGGAAAAATGATCCGATTTTCATTCTTACAGGCCTTTTTTATTTCAATCAGCCTCTCTGTTTGGGCCGCCCCGGTATCCATGGAGTATCAACTGGGATTCAATGGACTTTTTCAGTTGAAAAAATGGACCCCGATTACGGTCACCCTGGAAAACAGGGGTCGCGACATTCAGGGCACCCTGGAGATCGTGGTCACTTCAGGCAGTGAGTTCTGGCGCGATGTGCAAGCCACGACCTATGCCCTGGCGGTGGAATTGCCGAGTCAATCCAAGAAGCTTTGTTCTTTCACCGTCCTGATTCATACCTTTGCGCACCCTCTGGTTATTCGCTTCCGTCAAGGCCCTACTGTCCTGGTCTCGGAAACCTTGAACCTCAGAAACTATTTCACGGAAAAACAACTGGTTCTGATGCTGGGCGAAAAGGTCTCACCCGATTTTTTAACCATGCTGCCGCCCGAATATCAAACCGTAACGATCAGGCCGGAGTATTTACCGGAAACCTGGTATGGTTATGAAGGCGCCGGTCTGATGATCCTTCCGGTCGGAACCTTGAAATCCCTACGCGAAAAGCAGTTTAGAGCCCTGCAGGAATGGATTGAGCGCGGCGGTTATCTGGTCACGTCCGCCGATTTGCATTACGGTATTTTTAATGACGAAAATGTACGCCAATTATTGGAGGTGCGCGTCACCGGGTTTGAGAAGATCCCGGCCGTGCCGGGATTGAAATCCTTTTGCGGGCATAGCTTGATCAATAAAGAGCCCTTGCTGGTTTTAAAAACAGAGATGCCGGGGGCGCTCGCTTTGCTGACTGAAAAGGGTCTGCCTTTGATTCTGCAAAAGCAGATGGGATTGGGCCGGATCGTTTTCTTGGCCTTTGATTATCAAGCCGGCTCCTTTTTAGTTTGGCCCGGTAAAGAGGCTTTCTGGAAAAAAATATTAAGTTTGAAACCGGTTTTGGATCTGCAACCCCTGGAACTGGATCAGCAAATAATTCAGAATACCCTGATCGCGGCCATGCCCCTGCATTTTCCCGATCTCTGGTTGGTATTCCCGGTGCTGGTCGTTTATTTCGGCTTGTTCTGGGTGATTCTGCGGAAATCGAAAAAAGAGCAGATTAAACCGCTAACGGCTCTTCTGGGTTGCGCGGCATTATCCGTGCTGCTGGCCGGTGGAACCTGGACCTGGTTTTATTATAAAAATCATTCGGAGCAAATAAGCGTAAACCGCTTCTGGCATCTAAAGAAAAGCGACAACCGGGATTTAACGTTTTGCCGGTCCCTGACCGGGCTCTATGCCGTTAAGAACATACCCTACCGGTTTGCGTATGATCTGACCGACCATCCGGCTGTTCCGCTTTTACCCGCAAAATTGAATGAGCAAGTATTGAGAAGCCTGAGTCTGGAGGGTACTAAAAAAGGGCAACGGCTCACGGTCAGCCTGGAAAAATGGTCCTATCGCTTCCTGGTGATGAACCTGATCGTGCCTTTACCTATTTCAGGGAAGGCCGTGATGGAGGGCAATGATCTGGTTCTGGAATTCAACAACGCCAGCCCTTATACGATCAAAAACGGTTGCTTTTATTTCCAGGAGCGTTTGTTCATGCTGGCGGAGGATCTCTTGCCCGGGCAAACGCTGAAAAAAAGGTTTTCCGAAAAGGAGATCAACGAACAGGAGATGTTTTCCGAAATTCTGGCGGAAAAGACGGTCAAGGAGTTGGCCGACCGGGCTGCCGGTCGCTATGCCCGCAGCGTGGAAAAAATCGTGGCTTTTGAGGCGTTGACCCGCATCGAGAAAGCGGTCGCCAAGCGCAATAATATACTGCATTTTTGCGGTTGGATGGAGGAGGATTTTTTGCCTTTGGTCTTTGAGGAGCCGGCCATTCAAGGCAACGGGGTCACTTTTTTCGAATGGACTTTGCCGGTTCAGGGCGCGGAAGAATAATGAAGTTTTTTTAAAAAAATCAGATGAACTTTAGATCTAAAAATCGAAAAACATATTTTAGAGACGAGTGGATATGAAATTCGAATACATGACCGATAATACTGAAAAGACCCTGGCGCCCTGGGCTTCGCTCGATATCCTGAATAAATTGTTTTGGCAGGGAACGACCGCGGCTTTGATTTTTCTCTTTTTGTTTTGGAGAGAGAAGGATCTGCCCGAATTGATCCGCCGGCAGGAAACCCCTATGTTTTTTTTCTGGATTTTCGGTATCTGCCTGGTGATGACCGCCTATCTGAATTTGCGTTGCGGCCTGGGCGAATTCACGTCCATCAAGGAGACGCCCTGGATCGAATATCAAAAGAATGTCACTTATGAAGAAGAACGCCCTTTCGCGACTTACGGCTTGATCGGTTTTATCCTGCACACGGTTTTGCTTTTGCTGCCTCTTTTGCCGTTGCTTATCATGGCCGCCGGTTTTTCGGCCGTTGAACCCCCCATCGTGTTCCGGGCTTTGGCCATGATTTTACTGTTTTCGCTGGTCTCTCGTTTATTCGGGTTTTGGATTTATTTAGCCTGGGACCGCAAGGGACCGGCGGCTTATTTCAGTACGCGTATTTTTTTTCTGATTCTTTTTGGAGCCACCGTGGGGTTTAAGGAAAAAGGGAATGTTTTCGTGTTGCTTTTCGCCCTGAATAAAGGCGAGACTCCGTTGATCGGGCCGGGACTGACCGCCTATGCTCTGCAAATGCTGAGCGCGGCCGTATGGGCCCTGGCTTTCAGCGGTATGATCCAGTGGATCATCCACCGGCGCCAAAAAACCGTAAAGGAGCTGTAATTTGCTTACGGAAGATCTTTATCTCTCCCGCATCACCGCTCTGCGCCGAGCCCTATTCCGCAATCGGCTCATGAAGATCGTGCTGGACGGACTATTTTATTTCAGCTTGGCGTGCATTCCGGTCCTGGTTCTGCAGAAACTGGCGTTGTTCCCTCTGCAGGGCCCGCTTATTTATGCTTTGCTGCCGGGACCGGTTATTTTGCTGAGTCTGTGGCGGCACCTGCCGCGGATGAAAAGCTTTCGGCGGGAGTTGATCGCCATCGATATCCGGCTGGATTTGAAAGAACGTTTGAGCACGGCTCATGAATATCATGAAAAACCCGAGATCTCCCGGATCGAAAGGCTATTAAAACAAGAAGCGGTCGATCTGCTGGCCGATCTTCGCAGACAAACCATTCTGCCCGCAATCTGGGAGCGGCGGCATCTGGGCTTAGTCGCGGCGGCCCTCTTGCTGGCGATCCTGGCCTTTATTGATTTGAAACCCCTGATTTGGAGCTCGGCCGGTCCCAACAAAGCGAATCTCGAACCCATCGGCCTCAAAATCAGCCAATATGTACGGCAAAAACAAAAAGATAAAAAATCGGAGACCGCCGCTCCCGCAGTCCCGCAGCAGTTGCAGGATTTAGCCAGCGCGATCGAGAAAAAAACCGCCAATCCGGAACAGGTGCGGGAAGCCGTGCAGCGCATGCTCAGCGATGTCGAACAGGAGCAAAGCAAAATTCTGGAAAGGCTGCAAAGCGAACTGAATGAAAGGGAAGCGGAGGCCCCCCAAGGCCCTGCCGCCGAATCGACCGGTTCGGGAATCGCGGGAGCCATGGAGCAATTGGTCAAGAAAATTCAGGAAAAATACGGAGATCAAATACCGGGTGCGTTATCCAAAGAGATCGTTGCTTTGGATCAGAATCGCCGGTTGGAAGATTTTTTAAAAGAAACCGCTCAAAATCTCAAATCCATTTCCGGAAACAGCGGCAAGCCGGGCGGCAAAAGCACAACAGAGAAAGGCGTTGTTGACGGAGATCGAGAGGCCAAGCAAACCCAAGAGCCAAACAAACCCAAGAACCAACTTCCGGAAGTCCAGGGGGCGAAAACCACCCATTCTAAACCGATGAAAGGCGATTCTGCGGGTCAGAGCATGGATCCCAAAGAGGGCCGGTCCGGAGAAGGTCGACCCGGTAAGGAGCCGGCGGCCGTGGCCGGTCGCGGTAAGGGGTCGGATGAAAAGAAAGAACCCTATACTTTACCGACCGCCAAAGGGAATATTTTTAAAGACCCCGGTATCGCCGGCGCGGCTGAAAGTTACAACGCCCATGTGCGCTCTTTGACCAAGATCGCCAAAATCACGACCACGGAAGAACAGATCATCCGGGCCTATCAAGAGGAGTTGGAAGAGACCCTGCGGAAGGAAGAGATCCCGGTCTCTTATCGTATGTACATAAAAAGATATTTCTTGAATATCGGCTTAAGAAAGGAAGAAAAAGGAAATGACAGCGACCCATGAAAAACCGGAAATGGTTAAGGAGCATTTCGAATCGATCAGCCGGGAACTGGCCAAGGTGATTGTCGGTCAAAAGACATTGATCAAAGATTTGTTTATCTGCCTGCTGTGCGGCGGGCATGCCTTGATCGAAGGGGTTCCGGGTTTGGGAAAAACCCTGACGGTCAAGACCCTGAGCCGCATCCTGGACCTGAAATATTCCCGGATTCAATTCACGCCCGACCTGATGCCGGCCGATATTTTGGGCACCAATATCGTCAACCAGGACGATAAGGGCAACCGTTATTTCGAATTTTATCGCGGCCCTATTTTCGGTCAGGTCATCCTGGCCGATGAAATAAACCGGGCCAGTCCCAAAACCCAATCGGCCATGCTGGAAGCCATGCAGGAAGAGCGCGTGACGGTTTTTGGCGCTGAATATTTATTGGAACCGCCTTTTATCGTTCTGGCCACCCAAAACCCTTTGGAAATGGAAGGCACATATCCTCTGCCGGAAGCCCAGATCGACCGTTTCTTTTTTAAACTCAAGGTCGAATATCCCACTCCCCAGGAGTTGGGCGAGATTCTGGAAAAGACCACCGAGCATTATCAGCCGGAGTTGCAAACGGTTCTGCATGCCGAACAGATTTTAGAGATGAAGAAAATGGTCAAGCAGGTCCCGATCGCTTCGCATGTGAAAGAATACGCCATCCGCATCATTCTGGCCACGCATCCCGCCAATGAATGGGCGGCCGACAAGACCAAGCAGTTTGTGCGTTACGGCGCCAGCCCCCGGGCGGTGCAGGCCCTGGTTATGGCCGGAAAGGTTCTGGCGTTGTTGAAAGGCCGTTATAATGTGGCGTTTGAGGATATCCGCGAAGCAGCCAAGCCGACTTTGCGCCATCGCATCATCATGAATCTCAAGGGCGAGGCCGAAGGGATCGATGTGGATGATATTGTGGAGGAGATCCTGGTCAAGGTTACGGGAGAGTTGGGGAAGTAGAAAGAAAAGGATGAAGGCGGATGGATGAAGGATGAAAAGTAGGGGCGAACCGCGTTCGCCCTTTGTAGGGGCAGGCCTTGCGCCTGCCCTTTAAAAAAACGAATGTCGAACACCGAACACTGAATGACGAATAATGAAGTGGAATTCAGAAGACAGAATGGAAGGGTGGTTAAAAAGGCCGGAAACCGCAAACCATAAATTAAAAACTATAAACCAGAAACTATAAACCAGAAACCAAAAGTAGGAATCATGGAATCCTTTTTAGATGAACAGTTTTTAAGACGGCTGGAAAAATTGAAAGTCCTGGCCCAGAAAGGGGTGCGCGGCGCGGAACGCGGAGAGCAGATATCCTGGCGCAGCGGATCCAGCCTGGAGTTTTTGGATTATCGTAAATATCAACTGGGCGATGATCTCCGTTATGTGGATTGGAACGTTTATGGTCGTCTGGACAAACTGTTTATCAAGCTTTTTCGGGCCGAAGAAAATCAGACCATCCATATTCTGATGGATACGAGCCGTTCCATGCGCTTGGGCAATCCCTCCAAAGAATTGTATGCCAAGAAGATCGCGGCGGCGCTCAGCTATATTTCTCTGGCCAATTTGGACCGGGTGCGGGTCAGTTCTTTCGGCACGCGCATCAATCAGTCTATGGCGCCGGCCCGCAGCCGGATTTCCTATTCCAAGGTTTTACATTTTTTATTGGCTCTGGAGTCATCGGGCGCCACCCATTTCAATGCCAGTCTGGCGGAATACGCGACCCTTTCCAAGCAGCAAGGCATTGCCATCGTGCTGAGCGATGTCATGGACCCCCGCGGGTTTAAAGAAGGCCTGGAAGCCCTGTCCTACGGCCGGTTCCATGTGGCTTTGCTGCAAATCATGGACGGCACGGAACTCGAACCCCAGGCGGTCGGCAATCTGTTGTTCAAAGAGATCGAAACCGGAACCAGCCGCAGGATGACGGTGGATGCCAATCTGCTCGCTCGTTATCGCGAAACAGCCCGGGAATACGTGAACGAGATCCGGGAATTTTGCCTGGCTAAGGGCATTGATTATTTTCTGTGCGATACGCGCATTGCTTTTGAGGATTTTTTGCTGGACTATCTGGCAAAAGGGCGATTGTTCCGGGCATAATCAATATGAAAGATTTTCTATTGTATAGAAGAAAGAAGAGATTTTACCACAGAGGCACAGAGAGCACAGAGAGATCTTTTTTTATCCCTCTCGCTGAGAGGACGAGAGGGATAAATAAGCTCTCTAATCTGATCACGCAGATGGTTGCCTTTTCGCGAGTTGGTTTTTACTTTTCCTCCTCTCAAGACAACAGTTTTAAGATTTTGAAAACTGTTTGAAAAGTAAAAAAAATATAACAATCTCTGTGAACTCTGTGCCTCTGTGGTGAATATGAAATTCAGAATAGAGAAAAAAACATGCAATTGACGAACCTGCAGGCCCTTTGGTTATTGGGGCTGATCCCGATCCTGATCATTATTCACAATCTCAAGCCCCGGCGCAAGCAGATGGAGGTGGCCAATCTTTTTTTATGGCAGAGGGTTCTGAAGGAACGGGGCACGGGTTCGCATATCCAACAGGTTTTTTTGCGGAATCTATTGCTCCTGTTGCAGATCCTGATGGTTTGCCTTTGCACTCTGGCCCTGGCCAAACCGGTCCGGTTTTATACGTCCGTGAATAAAGGGGATGTTATCCTGGTGTTGGATGTGAGCGCCAGCATGAAAACCCGCACGCCGAACGGCCTGCGATTCGACCAGGCCGTTGCGAAAGCCCAAGAGTTGGCGGCCGGTTTAGCTAAAGAGAGCCGTATGTTGATCATTGAAGCGGCCGGAACACCGGTCCTGCGCCAGCCTTTCACCACCGATCGGATCGCCTTGCAAACCGCCCTCAAGCAGATCGAACCCACGGATATGCCGGGCCAGTTGGAAAAAGCATTGTATTTGGCCCTTTCTTTTTTCAATCCCGGCCGGGACGACCGGATTTATCTGATCACCGACGGAGCCGGCGGGAATTTTGAAGCCTTGGTCAAACAATTTCCCCGGATGCAACCCCTCTTGGTAACCGGCGGGAGTAAAAATGTCGGCATCACCCGTTTTGAATTTCGACAAACCCTTAAATCCGAAACCCAGTATGAAATCATGGTCGAAGTGAAAAACTTCAGCCCGGAAGCGGTCCTTTGTCCGTTTCAAGTGTTGTTGGAAGAGGTCCCGCTTTATCGGGAAACCTTCGAGCTTAAGCCGCAGGAAAAGCGTTTGATCTTTTTCCCTTATGAAGGCCTGATGACCGGCACGGCCGTGGCTCGGTTGGAACTGGAAGATGATTTAGCGGTCGATAATGAAGCCTATGCCGTGTTTCATTCCGAGGAAGATCTCTGGATTTTGCTGGTCACGAACGGTAACTATTTTTTGGAAAAACTGCTTGATTCTTATCCCAACTTGCTGATCAACAAGGCGGATCGCATCGACCCGGCTTTATGGGAAGAGCAGGTCGCCCGGCACGATCTCGTGATCGTAGACCGTCAGCCGACGCCGCCGACCACCCGGGGCAGTCTGCTT
>RPPU01000007.1 GCA_003819975.1 Desulfobacteraceae bacterium | reverse complement strand
TCAGGTACTTACGTGGAGAACAAATTTACCGTGTCGAAACCCTTGAGAAGGCTTGACTTTGTTTTGAAAACTGAAGTATTTTGTACAATTTCGCATGATCTTCGCTTTAAAGGGAGCTAAAATCTTAGAAAATAGGGGAAGGATTAAAAAATGGATCGAACCAGTGAACAAATTAAAAACATCGCTTTGATTGCCCATGTAGGATCTGGAAAAACCTCTATCGCCGAGGCCATGCTGATTAACGGCAAGGCCGTGACCCGGCTCGGAAGGGTCGATGACGGCTCATCCAACCTGGATTTTGAACCAGAGGAAATCAAAAGGAAGATTACCATCAGCACAGCCATTCATCATTGCACCTGGAAAAAATCCCATATCAATATTATCGACACCCCGGGTGACGACAATTTTCTTTCCGACACCAAATTATCCCTTCAGGCAGTCGATGGGGTTGTCGTCGTCTTGGACGCCTCAGCCGGAGTTAAAGTCGGCACTGAAAAAGTATGGGCTTTTGCCAATGAACTGAAATTGTCCAGTCTTATTTTCATCAACAAAATGGACCGCGAACGGGCTGACTTTTATAAAGTGGTGGACGAAATCGCCAAAGTTTTCGAAATCAAAGCGACCCCTGTTTTCCTGCCTATCGGCGCCGAAGCCCAGTTTCAGGGCGTTGTGGATATGATCAAGATGAAAGCCTATATGTACGGCAAAGACGGCAGCGGCAAATTCGAAGAAACCAATATACCGGCGGATATGCAGGACCTAGTGGCTGAATGGCGCGAAAAAATTATAGAAAATATAGTGGAAGCCAATGATGCCTTGATGGAAAAATATCTGGAAGGCCAGGAACTCTCTCCGCAGGAGATCGAGGAGACCTTTTATAAAGGCATCAAATCGGGCCAGGTCATGCCGATCCTTTGCGGTTCCGGAACTCTAAATATCGGCATTCCCCATTTGATGAACCTTATTACTCAAGGCATGCCTTCCCCGACCGATCGCCCCGCCATGACCGGCACTCGCCCCAATAAAGAGGAAAAAGTCGAACGCCCGCCCAAAGCGGACGCGCCTTTCTCCGGTCTGGTTTTCAAAACCGTGGCCGACCCCTTTGCCGGCAAGCTTAATTATGTACGCGTTTTTTCAGGCACTCTGAAATCCGACTCCAACACCTATAATGCCGGCCGGGACAAAAAAGAACGCTTCGGCCAAGTCTTTTTTCTGGAAGGCAAAAAACAGGCTCCGGTGGATATGGCCATTCCCGGCGATATCGTCGCCATTCCCAAGCTTAAAGAGACCCAGACCGGCGATACCCTGTGTCAGGAAAACGACCCGGTTGTTTATCTAGCCGCCAAGCCCTTGCCGCCGGTCATCTCCTATGCCATTGCGCTTAAGGAAAAAAGCGGCGAAGAAAAGCTCTTTTCTTCCTTGAATAAACTCCTGGACGAAGATCCGACCCTGAAGATAGAACGCGACCAAGCCTCGGCTGAAATCATTATTTCCGGCACCGGTCAAATCCATCTGGAAGCCACTTGTGAAAAACTGCAACGCAAATTCGGCGTGGATGTGGGTCTGAAACCCATGCGCGTGCCGTATAAAGAGACCATTAAGAAGAGCGCCAAAGGCATTGTTTACCGCCATAAAAAACAATCAGGCGGCCGCGGCCAATTCGCTGAAGTTCATTTTGACATATCACCCAAGGAAAAAGGCGCCGGCTTTGAATTTGAAAATGCCCTGGTCGGCATGAACGTGCCCCGAAACTTTGTACCGGCGGTTGAAAAAGGCTTACTCGAAGCCATCCTCTCCGGCAGTTTGGCCGGCTACCCGGTGGTGGATCTTAAAGTCCGCTTTTATGACGGCAAACACCATGAAGTCGACTCCTCTGAAATGGCTTTCAAAATCGCCGCCAGGATGTGCTTTAGAAAAGGCGTGCAAGAAGCCACCCCGATTCTTTTGGAACCCATTATGAAAATGGAAATCACCGTACCCGATGACGCCATGGGCGATGTCATGGGCGATCTGAACTCCCGGCGCGGTCGCGTGCTCGGCATGGATAATGCCGGCCGCTACCAGGTGATCAAAGCCCAGGCCCCCATGTCGGAAATCCTGCGCTATGCTTTGGATCTGAATGCCATGACCGCCGGTCGCGGCACATTCCGCGTGGAGCATTCCCACTACGACGAAGTGCCGGCCCAGTTGGCGGAAAAGATCGTTGCCGAAGCCAAGAAACCGGTGGAAGAGGAAGAATAATTGGCCAAAACATTCCGAACCGGTGTTTTAACCCTCAGTGACAAAGGCTCGCAAGGCCTGCGGGAAGATTTGAGCGGCAAAACCGCCGCTGAAATTCTGCAGGCCGCGGGCTTCTCCATCGCCCTGACTAAAATAATCCCGGACCATGCCCCCACCATTGTCCAAACTCTGCTCCAATGGGTGGACCAAGAACATCTTGATTTGATCGTCACCTCCGGCGGCACCGGCTTGAGCCCCTCGGATGTCACGCCCCAAGCCATGCGGGCCGTCATCGATTTCGAAGTGCCCGGCATGGCCGAAGCCATGCGGGCCGCAAGCCTGAAAAAAACTCCCCATGCCATGATCTCGCGCGCCATGGTCGGTGTGCGTAAGAGCACTTTGATCGTCAATCTGCCCGGCAGCCCCAAAGGCGTCCGCGAAAACCTGGCCGTGGTTCTGCCCGCCCTGCCCCATGCCCTTGAAAAACTCCTGGGCGACAAGACCGATTGCGCGGTGTGAAAGCAAGTTCATCCGTTATTTCCGAACCCAATCTCTCAGGAGACCGCCGAGCTCAATAAAACGGATAAATCGAATTTCAGTATTTTCGATCTGCTGGTTGCTGTAATTTTTATTACCCACCATAAAAAACAATTCGGGAGTATAAGCCTCGATAAAATTCCGTACGGAACGGGAAATTTTCCCCCTGGCATCACCAGCCTTGACCTCGCACGCCGCCAGCCGGCCCTGATGCTCGACAACAAAATCAACTTCCGCTCCGGCTTTACTGCGCCAAAACCGAACGCTGTCCAACATCGGATGTATGTTTTTGATGATCTCTTCAAAAACAAAATTCTCCCATAAGGCCCCTTGATCCGGTCTTTTGATAACGGGTTGAAACCCGCCGAAAATCAGGTTCCGTATCCCGGTATCAATAAAATATACTTTCGGCATACTGGTGAGTTCGGCCCTTTTTCCGCCGACAAAAGGCCGTATCAAACGGATAATATGACTATCCTGTAAGATCTGAACATATTCCGAGACCGTGTCGTTGCTGATGCCGGCCAGCGAAGCCCATTCCGAATAATTACAAAGGTTCCCGATCTGACTGGCTGCAAATTCAAGGATTTTACGAAAAGCGGCCGGTAAACGTATTTGAAAACGATCGGAAGCGTCCCGGATGATAAAAGCCTCGACCAAATCAGACAGCTCTTTCTCCGGTTGTTTTGACAGTAGGACCGTAGGATAACCCCCATAACAAAGCATACGCTCCATCTCGTTTCCAATATATTGCTCCTGTAGAATCGGACTTTTTTCACTTCCCCGTTTTGAGATTTCGGAAAGTGAAAACGGCAGCAATAGGTGCCTTGAGGCCCGGCCCGCCAGGGACTCGCGGGTTTCGGCTTCCAAATCGAAAGAGGAACTACCGGTGGCAAAAAGCCACATTCCGGGTTTGCGATCCACCAGGCCTTTTAAAAACAGACCGGCTTCCGGAATTCTTTGAATCTCCTCAAAAAAGAGAGGCACCGCTGGATCGACGAGATTATGAAAGTCTTGTAAAAAAACCGCCGGCGATGCTAGCCACTCTCGAACGGCCGTCTCCTCGCAATTCAGGAATAAGAACGGCCTCTGAGTCGCGGACAAAAATTTCCAAATCAAGGTCGATTTACCCGCCTGCCTCGGCCCGATTACCAGGCAGACCCTTTCATCCGGCTGCAACACCGTGCCGCGAGGAATGAATTCCGCAGGTAAATGACGGCTAACCCATTCCTTCAGCAAATCCGGTTTTAACAACCAGGGATTATCCGCCTGAACCACCCTCAAAATATGATCCTGCATATCAACCCCAAAAAGGCATGTTAACAGAAATTAACCATGCTAAATTCTGACACTTACAGAATTTAGCATGGTTAATTTCTGTTTGCAATAAAAATCTAAAAAATCAGTTCCAGACATGGCTCTTTACTATCGCTTGCTGAGCCGGCCCAACTAATATTCAGTTTTTCAATCCATCTTTGAATGAAAATTATCCCCGTTGCGTTTATTTCCGATACAAACTTCTTTATGAGCTATGCCATCTTGTTTTATTTTTTATTAAATCTTTACTAACGGCCACAAATGATCATATACTTTTATCTCTTTTTCTATAATCAAATATAAATTGGAAAACATGCCTTCAATACGACTTCATAATTGGTCGGAAATTAAGCCTAAATTCCGCAACTCTGTGCTCCTCCTGGGTAACGGGGCCAGTATTGCCATCTCTCGGGGGCGTCTTGATTATTCATCTCTTTTGAAAAAAGCTATTATTGATCCAAAGGTCAAATCGGTTTTTAATTACTTTGAGACCAATGATTTTGAGACCGTTCTTAGGATGATATGGCAAGCTCGCAATATTAATCAAAAATTAGGCATCACTGAAGGCGCGACAGGGGACACCTACGAATCCATTCGTGATGCATTGATCGATACCATAATTACAAACCACCCTACATATGATGAGGTGGCGCAACATTTGAACATTTTTGCACGTTTTTTTTCATATTTTAAAATAGTGATCAACCTTAACTATGACCTCCTGACTTATTGGGCCAGGATGTCCCAGAAGAGGTGTTTTCCAAAAAAAGAATTTAAAGATTGTTTTTTGCATGGAAACTTTGTGCCGAATTGGCGGACTTGGCTTACCCCTAACAGAGATAATTGCAAACCAGTATTATTTTTTTACCCTCATGGTAACCTTGTCTTTGCCATTGATCGATATAATCAAGAATACAAAATTAAAGCCGAAGGAGAAAACATTTTATCGTCAATCAAAAATCGCTGGACAAGATATCGACACATCCCTCTTTTCGTTAGTGAAGGGATCTCGACGATGAAGCTGAATCACATCCGTCAAAGTCCATATCTTTGGACTATCTACACGGAAGTCCTCCCCTCATTAAGGCCTTCCCTGGTTGTCTTTGGTTGGTCTTTTAGACCCGAGGATCATCATATTCTTAATGCGATCGCGAAAAGCCCGCTTAAACGAATCGCCGTCTCAATATATAAAGGGAATCGAGACTGAAAATCAAAAAGAGCTACGGTTAAAGCAAAAATAGAAAAAGCTTTTGCACCAAATGGAAGGCAACCTGAAATTTTCTTCTATGATTCCGCCTCAGTCCAACTTGCAAATTAACAGCCTTTTGGGTCACAAACACCTTTGATTCATCATTGAATAGGGATTGACTCGGGTGCTTGATTATGAAAATCATATCGTTGTCCGAATTCAAAAAAAACACGCGACAAGTAATCCATTTGATCAAAAAAGGCCAAAGAATAATTCTCACCTATCGCGGAAAAGCCGTTTGCCGTCTTGAACCGCTTAATAACAAAAAAGCCGTTAAAAACGATCTCTTTTACAAAATCAACCGTTTAGCCGATACAACCGCCGGAGACCTTTCGGATGACGAAATCGATCGGATTTTATATTGTAAAAATCAAATCTAAGACAATCATTTTTACATAACACCCCCTATTCAAAATTGTGAATGACGCGGGGGCCATCCAGGAACGAGGAGGCATCCGCGGTGATCAAAGTTGTGAATCTTGTAGAGTCGGCGAGTGTTGAGACAGCGACCGGACTAATCTGAACTGGCTGGATGGAACCAATGCCTGGCTCGATTTCCGGGCGCTGCCCCGGGGTTATGCCGTTTATGGACCGCGAGTATAAAAAAAGAGCGAGCCTTCCATCCTCGCCGGAACTACGGCGCGGCAGGGGACCCGCCCTTCAGCTTCTTATTTCAAAAAATCGATAATAAGTAGTCGATAAGTAAAACGATAAAGAATCAACCGTGTTTCTCCTGTAAAAATCTGTAGGGGTTCAAAATTTTGAACCCCTACGAAGAGACAAGCCGGAATATATATTTTTCGATCTTAAGTTTTTCAGAATCAAAAAACATTTATCCGTTTGCGGACGGAGCAAGCGGAGTCGTAAATTTCACCATGGCCCAGCCGAATTCGCCTCCCGTCAATTGCACATACAACCAGTCCGGCGCATAACCGTGGATGGTTAACAGGGCACCCTGGTCGACTTCACGGACCACCGGGAAATTCATTCCGGGGCCCGAACGGATATTGAGCAGCGGAGCCGTCACCAAGACTTTGTCTCCGACATTCGGTTCCGCCGGCACCACCGGGGAAACTTCTTTCACAATCACGGTCTCGCGCGGCGGCTCCACGACGATATACCGGGTCCCGGCCCGGCGATAATAAACATCATCGTACACATAATACGTTTCTCCTCTGCTCATGACGGCCCGGGATCCGATCGGAATATTGAACACAATGGCTCCAAAAGGCGCGCGAACCGTAAAATATCCGGAAGGGCCTCTCCGGTAAAAAGTTCCGCCGCGATGGTGATAATAATAGTCGTCATGGCCGACCCGAACGTTTTGATGCCCGCTCGGCAACCGCGGAAACGGATTAAAATGAGGAGGCCGTGGAATACCGGGAGGGAGCGGAGGCAGGGGAGGCAAAACAGGGCCGAACCGACGCTGATCATGGCCCGGTTGCGGTTTGCCTTTTCGATCGGCCAACGCATCTTGAGCAGTCAACAATGATGTGGCCAAAAGGATACTGATAAAGGTCAAAGAAATTTTATTCATTCCGTATTTATTTAATTTCAACATGGTATTGCTCCTTTCACTTAAGACTTTGTTATTCATGTCGCGTCAACGATTCTCTTATGATCTTTAAGTCGCGGGCCCTGGAAAAAAGTTACACGCTTGTCACTTGAAAGCCGCGTATAAAAAAAAGAACAAATGAATAAAATTTCTGTAACCTTTTTAGATGAATATGCGACTTATGCGAAAGCGAACAAACCCTGATTTTCCCGCCCATTCAGCCGGTTCTCTATTCTATATGCATTGAGCAAGCGGAGAACCATATATCCATTTGCGGCCCGGGTAAAAAAAGCTCGTGCCGAGCGCCTGGAACGTTGACAATAACCTCTTAAAATAACTGTATTTTTAAAATTTATACCCGACGATACCGGAAAAAGGCGCCGGAATACTGCCCAAACCGTTTTATACCGCTTCTTTAAAACGCCGGCCGGTATTCTGCATTGCAACCCGCCTTAATTATTGCTATATTCTGTATGATTCGGTTTTGAGGATATCTCAAAAATATTTTTCAAGAAAAAGAAGGGCTTTTTTCGGGCTTTTCAATAACGGTATGATTCATTTTTTGATGTGAGATATTCTCTACTTGGTAAAAGCAAAATCAAAAATCTCGACGCCAAATCATTTGGCTCCGGCTTGCCCGGATTAGGAGGAAGAATGATAAGAATCGTTCAAATCGGTCTGGGTCCTTTGGGGCAAAAAACAGTTTAGATGAACAGGATATTTCACCGCCCACTTCGTTCGAGGCGCAGAGATCGCAGAGATGATGTTTTTTCGCCTTGCTGTTGAGAGGACAGCAAGGCGAAAGATCTCAGTTTTACGAAAACAGGGTTTTTTGTTTTCCATCCACTCAATAGAAAGCTTAATAATAATCCGAATCTTACGAAAATGACTATCCTAAAAACAAAATGGATATCGTGGTTGTGGTGGCTCGGATTGGGCGCTACGGCTGTTTTGGCCGGGTTAGCGGCTCAGCGCATTGGGTTGCCGGGCGGCTGGTTGATCGGACCGCTGATAGTCGCTCTATTGATCGGACTGTTCCGTTCAAAACGTCCGCAAATGCCACAGCCTCTTCTTTTCTCCGCTCAAGCCGTGATCGGTATCATTCTATCCGGCACCTTTCGCCCGGAGATCCTACCCGGAGTCCTTGGACATTGGTTCTCCATTCTTTTCGTGGTTGCCGTAACTCTGTTCTTAAGCATTATCGCCGGATTGATTCTGGCCCGGATCAGCCCCATCAACCGGGAAACCGCAACCCTGGGCACGCTTCCCGGCGGCGCCACCAGCATCATCGCTCTGAGTGTCGATTCGAAAGCCGACACGCGCCTGGTAGCTTTGATGCAATATACCCGCGTGGTATTGGTCGTGTTCTCCGCCGCTATACTGGCCCGTTTTGTTTTGCATCCGACCGATGCTCATTCAATGCCGCCGGCTATTATTCTCCCGGTCAACTTGCTCACTCCCACCCCTTGGTTCCATTATTCTTTAACTGCTATCATAGCTTTGATCGGCGTTTTTGCGGGCCGCTTAATACGCCTTCCGGCCGGAGCCCTGCTCGGTCCGCTTATTCTGGGAATCATTGCAAACGGATTGAGCCTTGTGCTTCCGGTCTGGCCTCCCGGTGTCGCTCAAGCCGCTTATATTCTCATTGGTTTATACGTCGGCTTGTTATTCGATAAGACGTCCCTGATTCAAGCCGGAAAGCTCTTTCCAATTATAATAGCCAATATAGTGGTGCTTATGATTGTATGCGCGGCTACCGGAAAATTACTCTCTATTCTGACCAAAACCAGCTATCTCACCGGGTATTTGGCCACCACCCCCGGCGGCATGGATTCCGTCGCCATTGTGGCCTTAGGCAGCGGGTCCGATGTGTCCCTTGTTTTGGCCGTGCAAATGGTGCGCTTATTCGCCATTATTCTACTGGGACCCCTTCTGGCCCGTTGGATGCTCGGCATTCGGACGAAAAAAATATCATCCCACTAAAAAACATAACAATGAAACACAATACACTTGCATATTGGTTCAAATCTTGGCATATTCATTTAACTCCGGAGGCTTGATCATTATGTATAATCATTCTCTTTTAAATCAAGATTATTCATTTAAATGCGGATTTGAAAAACACCTTTTGTATATGTATAACAACAGGGTGAACTTTTTATTGCTCTTTCTATTCGTTTTTCTAAACATACTAATCTTCGGAGGTTGTCAATCCACATCGCCTATTGTTCAACATTCCAACAAAGTCGGTCCGCAAGCTGCTGATGCCGATTCATTCGATCTGGATAAATTTTTTAAAATTGCCGAATCGTCAAACAAGCCGGATTCTTCACCTGAAACCTATTATCAAATGGGGAATGAGCGCCTCGAATTCCGAATTGTCTCTGATTTGCCCGCAAAGGCAGAACCTTCGGAGGGCTTTGAAATTCTAGAAGATTTACAGGGAAACAAATACCTCGTTTCAAAAAAGATTGAATTTGATCATAACGACATTGCCGCTACTACGACAGGAATCGAGTCTTCTGGAAACACCGTTCGGCATCTCCTATCTTTTCATTTCAAACCCGAATGCTGGGATAAAGTATATGATATCACTTCCGGATTGATAAATAAACAACTCGGCATTGTCAGAAAAAATAAAGTTTTGTCAGCGCCAATTTTAATGGATGCCATTTTTGAATCGGCATTTGTTACTTCAAATTTCACCGAATCAGATATGGAGTGGATCACCAGCGGCTTTATTAAATCCGAACTCCAAATTCCTCAAGAGGATCAGACCACCATGATCGCTTGGCTAGAAAATCGCTTATTAAAAAATCCTAATGATGAAAATATACTCTCTTCACTTGCCTGGAAATATTTTGAAAATAATACAGATGACTGCAAAAAAACCGCAAATCTTTTCAAAAAGATGCTTTTAAAAGAACCAAATTTGACCCCTTTTTTAATGAAATTGCGAAAGTGTTATCAAGCCTCTAAAAATTACAACGAGGCGATCCATACATATCAAACACTTCTAACTCATCATAAATATGATGCGCTTGATGAGTCAATCGTCCATACCTTTGTGGCAGAGGCTCATTATAAAAAAGGTAATAAAAAAGAAGCGCTTAAAGAGTTGAACACCGCCTTAAGCCTTGTTGAATCCTTTTCGTTTCCTTTTCTCAAAACCGTTCAAGCCGATAAAATCCGGAAATCTTTCGAAGAATTAAAAACCAAATATATAGCCGACATAAAAAAAATGATAACCATAGTTGCTCAATAAATATTAGCATTTTGCCCTATGTATTGAAAGATTGTCATTCAGGAATGCTTGACTCTCGATTTTTGATAATTACGTGTTAAAGAACATGCAGTAAGGTCTTGAAAGTTTACGATGCAGAATAAAACTTTAAATAATTTCCTTCATCTTTTTATGCGGTTCATCCTGATCCTGTTTGCCTGTTTATGCACGGTTCAGGCAACGACGCCCTATTCTAATCCCAAAGAATTTTATCAAAACCGCAGCCAAGCCGACATCGAGCTGGTTCTGACTGCTGAGCCTGCAGTGAAAACCGATTTCATTGCATCCCATACCGCACGATCAACGAATTCTACAGCCCCCCGATTTTATACTGATTTTTCATTAAACCATTATTTCGCCTTACGCGAATATAATCAATTAATTCTGCATTACCTAAAATGTATCCCAAACATTGCTCCTCCTCATGCCAATTTTATCGCCGCCTTGCAGAGAAAAAGCATTTGGCCCCAATCTGCCGATGAAGATCCGCTCAGCTAAATAAAGCCCTCGAACATTCCGGTCATTCAAGTAAATTTTCAGACTCATGAAGCAACTATTTTCTGTTTCTCGGATTTAGCAGACCGGATAAGCAATCCTGTCCTTATTCTCATAAACTGTAATTTCCATGAAAGGATATCTTCATGTCACACGATAAAAATAAAGCCGTATTTTCCGATAAAAACAAAAAGCCAATCCCATTCGCTTCCATCCTAAAATTCAGCCTCTTGGGTTTGGGGACGCTTATTCTGCTAATGCTGATCATGATTGCCTTGATACTTACGCCCTTGTTTTCACCGCCGGATTTTAAGGAGTTGCCGGCCTATCATCCTTTTAAATCAACCAAAGCCCAAGCACTTTATTTAAGCCATTATGATTTGAAGGCCCTTAAATGGCCGGCGCCTTCCGAGACAAGATACGTGGGAACTTCTTATGGTCGAACCTTTGTGCGTATCAGCGGACCTAAAGGCGCGCCGGTTCTGGTTCTTTTACCCGGTAGCGGCTGCACTTCTTTGATGTGGCTGCCGAACATCCAAGCGCTATCCGAGCATTTCCGGGTTTTTAGCGTAGATAATATTTATGACTTCGGTCGCAGCGTTTATACGCGACCGATGAAGAACCCTGAAGATTTTGCGCAATGGCTGGAGGAATTATTCAACGGCCTCGAGCTGGAAAACAATATTAACTTGGGCGGATTATCTTACGGCGGCTGGCTCACCGCTCACTATGCCCTGCACCGCCCCGAGCGTCTCCGTAAAATCGTTTTATTGGCTCCGGCCGCTACCGTTCTCCCTCTGCCGAACGATTGGGCCTGGCGCGCCGGATCGACGCTCATTCCACTGCGTTATTTTTTTAATAAAACTTCTTCCTGGTTCTTCGCCGATTTGGCCCGGCAAAACCGGCCATTATTTGACGAGTTCGCGGAAGACGGGTATCTCGGTTTGCGTTGCTTTCGCTTGAAAATGCCGGCCGCACCTACGGTTCTGGACGATAAGCAGTTACGCGGCATCTCCGTACCGGCCCTTTTCCTGGTGGGCGCGCATGAAAAAATTTATCCGGCCCAAAAAGCCATCCAACGCCTGAACACGGCGGCGCCCGGGATCGAGACCCGCATGATTCCCGATGCCGGGCACGACCTGACCTTTGTGCAATCCGAGTTGGTGAATAACGGGATCATCGCCTTTCTGCTGAAACCGTAATTCCAAACAGATCCGGCCGGATGGAGGCAGCGGTTCAACCCTGAAAACCGGGCATAAAAAAGGCGCTTATTTTCATAAGCGCCTTGAAATATTTTTACGTCATTCGAATTTTGGGTTTTATTTTGACGCCCTCTTAAGTCGGACTCCGCCTTAATCCCACATGGAACTGATAATGCCCATGATAATGGCCAGCATGCTCCAACTTAGATATTGCACGTAAGTCCACCATTCAATCCCGGACATGGCTTGGTAGGCCATGGCCATATCGCCAAAAGTAATGAAAAGAACGCTAAGCGCTCCCAATGTCCAGCGGGCGCCTAAACTGCTGCCCAGATAGACCCGCACAACGGCTACGGTGACGAACAATAAAATAAGCGATAAATAAACCAAAACGATCATCAAAGGGGTAGCCCCGCTGTAAAGACCGTAAAAAAGCCCCAAACCAATGCCGGCCAGAACTAAAAAAACCAAAACCACCTGGCCCCATTCCATGGCCGAAAGCGTATAGCCTTGTTTCATTAAACCCAACAACATCAGGATAAGGGCAAAAATTAGAACCACTCTGCCCAGGTCATGCAATCCGAACAATAAAAGGGGGTCGCTGCCGAACAATCCGGCCAAAATACCGGCCGTGAAAACCGCCCCACCCGATCCTAGAATGATGTGAAATTTTCCCCTGAGGGTCCCGGTGCCTAAATGGATCGCTTTGAGATAAGTAGCCATGCAGAAAAAAAACATGGCTAAACCGGTGCCCCACGGCCAGAGTGGATTATTCAGGGCCAGTAACATCAAACTTGCTGTAATGGCAATACCCAAACCGATGGCCGCCAGTGCTCGTAAAAAATTCATCTTAACCTCCTATATTGGAAAAGATGTTATTCAAGGAAAGTTTCTCCAAAATTTCTTTTCTGCCTTTTTGCACTTCTTGCAATTGGTCCGGAAGCCATTTGCCGCCGATAATGTTATGAATCTCTTTTAAAAATTCGGGGCAATGCTCCTTGAAAACCCCATGCACCGCATTCAAATCGAGATGGTTGCTTTGCGGCAATTGCAAGCTGATTCCGTCAATCACGAACAGGTCCTTGCCGTTAAAATGGCGCTCGATCGATTTTTCCACCGGCTTTTTGCCCACTTTTTTGGCCACATCACCCACCAGATCATTCCACATGCGCATAAATTCCTGTAAATCTTTACCGGCGATGATGGGTCCCTTGGCTTTGGCCAGATAGGGCTCAATGGCTCTGGAACGGAAGTAACTGATTTCCACAGCCCTCTCAATGTCAAAAGGCTTGCCGATTCGTTCCCAGTTTCTGAAAACTTGATAGGCCCCGACCGGCCGGCCTTGATAAAAAAAGATATAATGTTTTTCATTTTCGGGATAAATCACATAGATGTGTCCGGTCTCGCGGTTCTTAACTGCTTTTTCCAAAACTTTGTTGATATCGATTACATTAGCCGGGCCATTGATCACCTTTTCTCCATCCATGACCGAAAGAAAAGCCTGGGAAAGGGCTTCGCCCAGTTGATAAAAATCGATCGTGGCGCCGGGAGCATCCATTAAACGCAACGCATCCGAATAGCTGATGTTTTTATTATGGGAAGAGAGCGCCGGTGACCCCTGATAGAAAAGGATGTGCTCGACTTTTCCGGAAGTGGTAATTCGGGCTTCGCCGGAATATTTCGATTTCTGAATCTCAAGCAGGATATTGCTCAAATCCAGGAATTTGGCGTTTTGACCGCGGATTAAAAGTTTAACTTCTTGAGCGTTTTCAAAAGACGGCAAGGGCAGACGGCCGGTTTTTGCTTCCTCCTTGGCCGCGGGCGGGAGCGGTTGTTGCTGTTCCATCTTGGTCAGCGATCTGCGTTCTTCGGTCGTGATGTCGGAGATGGTGCACTTACCGCTTTTCCACTGACTGACTTTGGTAAACTCACTCTTGCCTTTGCCTTCATTGGAAATCGCCTGAACTACTTTACCGTTCAGGAAATAGACCCAAACCTTTTCGCCGGACGGGCCTACAAAAAGAATCTTGCCCGCCTCTCTTTCTTTCAACGTCTCTTTGAGGATCTTTTGATAATCACCATCCATGGTTATCGGCATAGGTAGTGATCCTCCTTGCATGAAAGTTTAGATCAAAATAGGCCTTTTTTATAATTGTCTACCATAAAATAACTAAATATAAATGTCAATCTATAATTAAAGCTAGTTATAAAACAGCCAGGCTGGCCCAATATTGGATTTTTACCAATAATCCCTTGGGATCTATCGGTTTGGCGAGATAATCGTTCATACCGGCAGCAATGCAGTTTTCCTCATCACCCTTCATGGCATGGGCAGTCAACGCGATGATCGGGATTTGGGAATTAAGAACTTTATTTTGGGGATCACGAATCTTCCGGGTGGCCTCCAGTCCGTCCATATTGGGCATCTGCACATCCATCAGGACCAAGTCATAAGACCCGACCCGGAGCGCCTCTATGGCTTCGGCGCCGTCATTGACCACCGCCACTTCATAACCGGACTTTCTTAAAATCAATGTGGCCACTTTCTGGTTGATGGGATTGTCTTCGGCCAATAGGATCTTGACCTTTGGGGCGGCGGTTTCAGTTTCCTCTTCAAGCCGGGCGTTCAGGCTTTCTTTCCGGGACTGCCCGGCGCCATCGCTCTGCAGGCGAGCAGTCTGATCCATCTTCTCCAAGGCTAGGGCAAACCAGAAGGTAGACCCTTGACCCGGTTCGCTGATCACATCGATCTGACCGCCCATAATATCAACCAGCTGCTTGGAAATGGCCAAGCCCAGGCCGGTACCGCCGTATTTACGCGTGGTGGAGGGGTCCAATTGCGAAAAGGATTGAAACAAGCGATTTTTGCGGTCATGGGGAATGCCGATACCCGTATCCCGGATGGAAAAACGCAGGATAATCTTCTGTTCCATCTCCATAAGCTTCTCGACCTGGATCGCCACCCCGCCTTTGGCCGTGAATTTAACGGCATTATGGATCAAATTGAGCAAAATTTGCCGCAACCGCCCCGGATCGCCTTTCAATCCGACATGTAAATCCGGACGGATGATGCACTCTATTTGCAAATCCTTTTCCCTGGCTTTAGGCGTCACCAGGACCATGATATTCTCCATAAGGAGACGCAGATCAAAAGCGATATGCTCTATTTCCAGCTTGCCTGCCTCGATCTTTGAAAAATCGAGAATATCGTTGATAATCTGCAACAGGGCTTTGGCGCTTTCCTGAATGATCTCGGTATATTCTTTTTGTTTCGGGTTTAAAGCCGTATCGAGCAACAATCCGCTCATGCCGATCACGGCATTCATGGGGGTGCGAATCTCATGACTCATGTTGGCCAAAAAGGCGCTCTTGGCGGCATTGACCGACTCGGCCGCTTCCTTGGCCCGTTTGAGCTCCTCTTCAAAATGTTTCCGCTCGGTAATGTCCTCAACCGTTCCGGTATAACGCACTCCGGTATCGGAAAAAACCGGCGAAGAACGCAAATGCACCCAACGGACTTCGCCATGGGCCGTGATAATGCGGCAATCCCGGATAAAAGCCCGCAAACGCTCGATCGCCTGTGACCATTCAGCCGCGACCGATTCATACTCTTCGGGGTGCAAAAATTGACGCCAATCCTTGGTCAAACTCTCCATCAGGTTAAGGCCGAAAATCTCTTGCCACCGGCTGTTGACGTAAAGGCATTCTCCGCTCTGGTCGCATTCAAAAACACCGATCGGCAGGGTTTCGGAAATCACGCGAAAACGCTCTTCCCGTTCGTTCAAGGGCGGCCCGAAGCAATTAATATCCTTCGCCGTTTTTTCACTTGCTTGCGTGTTGCTATTCCGCATTAATGCTTTTTGGATTTCAAAGGTCATAGGAGTGTCTTTGGTTTTAATATATTTAATAAAATTAAATAGTTATAACAATTTCATTCTTATCCGATCGATCCCAAAAAGATCGAATTCGGACAGGCCGGAGCTCCGTCTTAATAAATATTTATAATCATTGCAGAAATTATGCCACTCATGCGTAACCCTGGCCTGATTCGCATCCGATATATTCCATTTTTTTTGATCCGGGATTTTCAGGATCAATAAAACATTTAGATACTTAAGACTCAAAAAAAAAGGCCGGAGCAGATGCTCCGGCCTTTTATAAATATGAAACTTACTTGTTTTTGAAAAGAGTCTTCAGCGTTTCTTCCAAAGTGGGCTCGCCGTGGTCTTTATACTCATAACGCACCCTCAGCGTCGGCTTATTGATGGAAACCAGTTTAGGCAGATCAATGGGGGTTCCGAACAGGACCAAGTCGCAATCAGCCTTGTTCAATGTGGCTTCAAGATCCTGGATCTGCTCTTTACTGTAACCCATGGCCGGGACAATGGAATCTATATGCGGATATTTAATAAACGTTTCCTTGATGGTCCCGCTTAAATAAGGCCGGGGGTCCACAATCCGGCCGGCGCCGTATTTACGGGCCGCAATCACACCGGCGCCGAATTTCATTTCGCCGTGAGTCAAAGTCGGGCCGTCTTCCACCACCAAGACCGACTTGCCGCGCACTTCTTGAGCGCGGTCCACGATCACATCCGATTCAGCCAAAATAATCTTGGCATCGGGCGCATATTTTTGAATATTGGCGCGCACGATCTCCACATTCTTGGCGTCGGCGCTGTCCACCTTGTTGATGATCGCGATATCGGCCATCAACATATTGGTCTCACCGGGATAATACTCCAATTCATGGCCCGGCCGATGCGGATCGAACACCGTGATATGCACATCCGGATAGTAAAAAGGCGTATCATTGTTGCCGCCGTCCCAGATAATGACGTCCGCTTCTTTTTCCGCCTCGCTCAGGATCCGGCCGTAATCCACGCCGGCATAAACAATAACGCCCATATCGATAAACGGTTCGTACTCCTCCCGCTCCTCAATCGTACATTCGTGCTTGATCAGGTCCGCATGCGCCGCAAAGCGCTGCACGGCTTGTTTGGCCAGGTCGCCGTAGGGCATGGGATGCCGCACGGCTACAACCCGTTTGCCGAGACTTTGCATGATCCGGCACACTTTACGGGAGGTCTGCGACTTACCGCAACCGGTGCGCACCGCGCAAACCGCCACTACCGGTTTCTGGGAACGCAACATGGTATAGGTGGCGCCGATCAAGGTGAAATCCGCCCCTTCAGCCGTGACTAAGGCGGCTTTGTGCATCACGTGCTTATAGGGCACATCACTGTAGGAAAAAGCGACCAGGTCCACCTGATTATCGCGGATCAAACGGGGTAATTCTTCTTCCTGAAAAATCGGAATACCTTTGGGGTACTGATTGCCGGACAGCTCGGCCGGATAAAGCCTTCCGTCGATATTGGGGATCTGGGTGGCGGTGAAGCAGATCACTTTATACCGGGGATTATCCTTGAAATAAACGTTGAAATTGTGAAAATCGCGACCCGCCGCGCCCATGATAATAACTTTTTCGATCATAAATATTGCTCCTTTTATTCTTTTTTTTAACTAAAGATAGTCCCGTTGACTACCGCTGCGGATTGATTCTTTTTTCCCCTTAAGGTTTTTTTCGATTCCGCGTCTCGCGGAATCGAAAAAAACCTAACGCAATCCGGCGATTTTCAACATAATGGCATTCTGCGCATGCATGCGGTTTTCGGCTTCGTCAAAGACAACCGAAGCTTTGGACTCCAAAACCGATTCGCTCACTTCCCGGCCGCGCTCCGCCGGCAGACAGTGCAAAAACAAAGTTTTTTTGCCGGTGGCCGCCATGAGTTCGTCGTTGACCTGAAAGCCCTCAAAAAATTTCAAGCGTTCCTGCAGCTCGTTTTTCTGCCCCATGGAAGCCCAAACATCCGTATAAATCACGTCCGCGCCCTGCACGCCTTTTTTGGGTTCGTGGGATATTTCAATCTGGGAAAGACCGGCCTCCTTGGCTCGAGTGACGGTTTTGGGATCGGGTGTGTATTTTTCCGGACAAACGCACACGAAATGCAAAGGAATCCGGCTGGCCAGATTGAGCCAGGAATGCACGATGTTGTTGCCGTCGCCCACATAGGCGATTTTCAGGTCCCGCAGGTGACCGCGGTGTTCGTAAACGGTCAAGATATCGGCCATGATCTGGCAGGGGTGATTGTAATCGGTTAAACCGTTGACCACCGGCACCGAGGAATACTCGGCCAGTTCCAGGATATGCTTGTGCTCGAAAAGCCGGGCCATGATCATGTCGTTATAACGGCTGATGACGCGCGCAATGTCTTTCACGGCTTCACGCTTGCCGATCTCGATATCGTTCGGTCCCAGGTACAGGGCATGCCCGCCCATCCTGAAGAAACCGGTTTCAAAAGAGATCCGCGTACGGGCCGAAGGTTTGGCGAAAATCATGGCCAGGGTCTGGCCTTTAAACGGGGTGAAGGCCTCGCGCCGCTTAAACTTCTCCTTGACCTCTTTGGCCAGTTCCAGGGTTTCCCAAATTTCAGCTGCCGTAAAATCGGTGATATGCAAAAAATCTCTCTTCACGCTGCTTCCTCCATTTCTTTGTTTGTTTTACTTTATTCCCGGCCCTTCAGAACGTACCGGAGCCTGAAAAACCGATCCTTCGTTTGTGTTTTACGCTTCACGGGATCTCTAAAAATCCGCCTATTAAGAAGTTACCTGTTCATATTGGGCTGATTTTTAAGGGTCTCGAAGCCGATGAATTGCATTTTTAGAGATCCCTTTCGTCCGTATAACCGGCTTTCATATAGCCGACAAAAAGGCGCACATGGTTTTGAGCCAAAATCCTGGCCTGATCGGCGTCTCTTTGCTCAATAGCTTTGACCATATCGCATAAATCTTTATAGTTCCGGGCCACGATTTGTTTGTCATAATTGACAAATTGGCTCATGGACTCCAGAATTTTTTTATGAACAATCTGAATATTAGCCAGATAAAGGGGGTTTGCTACGATTTGCGCCAGCGCAATATGCAGGCGCATATCGATATGCAGAAAAGCGTGGGTGTCGAATTCGCCTTGTTCCAATAATTGTTTAGCTTCCCGCAATAACTCATTCAGCTTTTCAATATCCTGGGTCGTGACCCTTTGCGCGGCCATGGCCGCCACGCTGCCTTCAACCCCTTCCCTGAATTCCGCCAAATGATCGAAAGTAACTTTTTGAGTCTGAATCAGAAGATCCAGGTCTTCCATAATTTTCTCGGTATTGACCGCCTTGACAACCGCGCCGCCACTGACCCCGGTCTTGATATCGATCAAACCTTTTTGCTCCAAAACGCGCAAAGCTTCACGAATGGTACCCCGGCTGGTGGCAAACATCTCTTTTAATTTCATTTCAGAAGGGAGCGTATCGCCGGTTTTAATCTGACCGTTTAGGATGGCGCCTTGGATTTGATCCACGATATTCTGAAAAATTCGATTGGATTTAGGCTTTTCGAAATTTAGTTCCATAATTATGCACTGATCAAGAAAATTATTATATGCAAAAAAAGTTTAACAGTTAAACAGTTAGACTATTAAATAAAATATCTGTTTATTGAAGTCAAGCGATTATTCTGGCCAAAATTCATCTTATGAAATAAAAAACAAACCTGATTAGAAATACAGCGCCACTCGGTAACCTTAAAAATTATCATTGCTTTAACTCAAATATGCATTAAATACAATAAAAAAAATCGTTTATTTTTTATTTTGAAAAATCATAAAATCACAAAACAATATTTTAAAGATGGCATAATCTTAAAAATTGTATTAAGTCAGACCTATTAAAAAAGGAGGCCTATAGTATGTTATTTTACTTGCTCCTGATTGCCGTTTTTGGCCTGTTCAGCAGCGCATTATATTTCATGATCGAGTCGCTCAAGGAAAAGGAGCGCCATGCCGCCAAGGTCGGGGCATGCGGCGTTTGCTTTTCGATTTTATTGGCAGCCTTGGTCATTTGGTTGCCTTTGATCCGGATTCCGTTCGCGATCCTCCTTTTAATAGGTTGCCTGTTCCTGATCGTGCTGCTTATTCCGCATCGACCGGATGAAAAAACCTTAAAAGGCAGCCGGGGTCATGTGGTTGAGACCATCGTGCGGCCCGATCAAAGAGATGTGACTTTTGCCCGTTTACGCAGCCATCCGCCGGGCACCGAATATTATAAACGCTATTATGCGCAGCATCCGGAAAAAGAAGAAAATGACGCCAAGCGCCGTGAAAAAGGTCTTCTGGGCAAAACGCCCGGTTCCATCGACAGCGGTTATCAACCCAACATGGCCATGGTCTGGAGCACATTCGAAATCCCTGAATTTCTCGGCCCTCATTATGCTTCCGAACCTGATCCCGAATCGCCCAAACTGGAAATACCGGCGGAAAAGGCGACCAAAATCGTCAAAGGCCTGGCCGAACATCTGGGCGCCTGCCTGGTCGGGGTTTGCCGGATAGACCCGCTTTGGGTCTATTCCCATAAAGGCGAAATTTTTTTTGAAAATTGGGCTGACTGGGGTCAGGAGATCAAGGCCGGGGATCTCCCGCCCTATGCCGTGGTGATTGCCGTGGAAATGGCTTCCGCCAGCGTGCGCACGGCTCCCCATACTCCTTCCGTGACTGAAAGCGCCATCAATTATGCCAAGGGCGCCTATATCAGTACGGCTTTGGCCCGCTGGTTCGCGCATATGGGCTACAAAGGGGTCGCGGAACACACCCGCAACTATGATATGGCTTTGCCGCCCATGGCCGTCGATGCGGGCTTGGGAGAAGTGGGCCGGCTGGGTTACCTGATAGGACCCAAATACGGCGCCCGCCTCCGGCTCTTCGCCACCCTGACCGATATGCCCCTGGCGCCGGACAAACCTATTTCCATCGGCGCGGACCTTTTCTGTCAACGCTGCAAAAAATGCGCGGAATGCTGCCCCTCCCGTTCCATCCCCCTGGCGGACAAAGTCGTCCATAACGGATCGCTAAAATGGAAATTGAACGAAGACAGCTGTTTTGACTATTGGAGCAAGGCCGGCACCGACTGCTGCATCTGCATGGCCATTTGCCCTTTCAGCCGTCCCGCCACTCCGTTGCACAATATCGTGCGTTGGTTCGTGGCTCGATCCAAGCCGGCCCAAATTCTTTTCCCGATCATGGATAATTTTCTTTACGGCAAAAAATGGCGCCCCAAACCGGCTCCGGACTGGCTGGACTATCCAAAAGGGAGAGAAGCTAAAAAAGAGGTTTATAAATTATAAGCTTTGCAAAAAAAAGGGAAGCTTCATCCCTCAAGATGAAGCTTCCCTTTTGCATGTTGATACGATTGAAAAAATTCGCGTCTGCTTCGAATATAAAAACGGCGTTCCCGGCCGGAGACCGGAAAATCGGGGCCCTATTCCTGGGGCTGTTCCTGGCCTTCAGTCTGCTCTTTCTTTTTCCCTTTTTCAGCCAATTTTTCTTTCTTTTTCTGCTGGCGTTTGCTGACTTCGGTGTCGGCTTCGGCTTTCTTGCCTTTTTTGCCTTTCTGCTTGCCGGCTTCCTCTTTTTTCGCTTCTGCTTTCTTAATTTTGGCTTCAGCCAGCGTCTCGTTTAATTTTTGTTTGGCCCCAATGGCCTTCAGTCGGGCATTCGTCTTGCGAAGCTCGGCCCGCAATTTTTTAATGACCCTGTCCCTTTCAATACCGCCCGCATCCAGTCCGCCTTCTTTTAACTTGGCAATACGGTCCTTGAGCTGCCTCTCAAAATAGGCTTTCTGTTCGGTTCTGGATTCCTTGTTTTTGGATGCCATCGATAACTCCTTTCTCTCTTTTCACCTTTGATTCGCCCGGCCGTCCTTTTGATCCGAACAACAGGGCGCTAAATTATTTTAGGGCTCACGTCCATGCGCCCTGTTTGCCTTTTATTTCCGGCTCTTATCTGAAGCGATAATGCTTTCTGACCGGACTTTTAATATCCCAGATGCAGGAGAGGCCCTGTGAAAACGTCACAAAATCC
>RPPU01000006.1 GCA_003819975.1 Desulfobacteraceae bacterium | reverse complement strand
CGGGCTTGAAATCCTGGAAGAATTGCCGACAGTAGACACGGTTGTGATCCCCTATGGCGGCGGCGGGTTGAGTTCGGGTATTGCTTCGGCCCTACGGGCGCTTAAACCGGATACCAAGATTTTTGCCTGTGAGGTCGAGACGGCCGCGCCTTTATCGGCTGCCTTGAAATCAGGCCGACCGGAAGCAATTGATTACAGACCCTCTTTTGTGGAAGGGATCGGCGGTAAAAGTGTGTTGCCCGAGATGTGGCCCATGGTGAGCTGTTTGTTGGACGGGGCCTTGGTGGTGTCGTTGGCTGAGATCGCCGAAGCCATGCGCTTGTTGATCAAAAAAAACTGCGTGGTGGCGGAAGGCGCGGGCGCGGCCAGCCTGGCTGCGGTTTTGTCCGGTCAAGCCGGCAAAGGGAAAATCGTCTGCATTATATCGGGCGGGAATATCGATTTTGCTAAATTGGCCGTTATTCTAAACGGTCAAATCCCTTAAAACCGTCTCAGTCAACCCCAACCCGGACGAGCCGGAACCAAAATAGGTTTACGTCTTCCGCAACTCTTTTTCAAACGGCAACTAATGGCATTTGGGCAGTTACGGCAAGCGCCGCTATTGTTAAACTTATCCGGAATTGAAAAAAAATTATGGGTGTCAAGATACATGGTGCTGCGCTTGCCGATCTTACGATAAAGTTCAGTTATTCAATAAGTTGCCGTTTGAAAAAAAGTTGCGGAAGACGTCTTTCGATAAAACTTTGGCCCTTTTAAGCGCAATTTAACTTGTACCATTCTAAGCAATTTTTTGCAAAAATTCCCGGGATAGGTCCCTGATTTTTCTGATGAGCCTTTCCGTGCGGCTGCGTTGAAAATAGCGTTTGCGTTCAGCCGGGCTTAGGCTTTGCGGGCAATGTCTTAATTGCAGTTTGGTGACGGCATTCAAGTCATCCAGGAGAAAACGGCGGTAGATGAGATTGAACGGGAAAAACCGGAATTCAGGAAAAGTAATCGCGGCAGACCAGTCCACAATATAGGGCTCTCTATACTTACCGACTAAAATATTAGGCGCCCGTTTTAAATCGCAATGAGCCAGGCCGCGTTCATGAAACGCATCCACCAGAGCGCGTAGGGTATTGAAAAACTCCTCAGGCAGTTTTTGCACTTTTTCCAGGTTTTCCACGCTTTCACCCGGAACAGCCTCCATAACCAAGGCCGGACCGGCCATTTGACCGTAAAATCGCGGTACGCCCTTTAGTCCGCGTAAACGGCGGTAGGCTTTGGTTTCACGCCAGATCAAAAAACGCCCCACGAGATAGCGATATAAAAACCGGTTGACACTGTAATCTTTGATCACAACCTGGCGGCCATTTAGATCGATCAGCCATAAGGCCGGCCTGGTTCGCGAAGGTTTTCGTAATATCCGACTTTGGTTTGATGTTTTAGCGTCCGGTTTTTGTATTTGAGGCATGAATCCCCTATCATTGTCAGGGTTTAGCCGGGAATGAGCCAGGCTGATGAATCAAAATCAAAGGCATATTAGAGAGAGTGGGCTTATCTTGTCAACCCTATAAAATCATTACATTATTGCTTGACTTTCCAAACCTGGTTGTTTATGCTATTGGGAACCCCTTGATATTAATCAGAATGTTCTTAAGTTGCTTTGCGCAAGATTGCCAAAAACCATTCACCCAACCGGAGGAGGTATGACGCTCACAAAAGCCGATCTAATTGAAGCTGTTTCTTTGACCGGATGCACCAAAAAGGAATCGGAACAGAGAGTGGAGGTCCTTTTGGAGATCATCAAAAAATCTCTGGAGAACGGAGAGGATGTCTTGGTCTCGGGCTTTGGCAAATTCTGTGTCCGGAATAAAAAGGAAAGAAAAGGGCGCAATCCGGCCACAGGCGCGGATTTGCTCCTTTCCCGGCGCAGGGTCATCACCTTCAGATGCTCGTCTGTTTTACGGGACCGGATGAACGGCAAAGCATAATTTCTGCCGGATTATCAAAGATTTCGAAAGATCCCGTATAGCGGCGACCTTCATAAAATAACTTTATTATATCACTTGACCCTTATTATCCTTCCTTTTATATTTCTTTTGGATAGCAAAATACGGTAGATCTTGAACGACATCACCCTCAAGCGGTGGTGTTCGTTCATCTCTAAACCTTTAAAAAAAGGAAATGGAGCTATGTTAAAAGATCGCGTGGTTTACATGAATGGTGAGTTCGTGGCCTGGGATAAGGCCAATATTCATATGATGAGTCATAGTTTCAGCCGGGGTTCGGCGATTTTTGAAGTGATCAGCGTACATCCGACCGATAAGGGACCGGTTATTTTCCGTTTGGATGAACATGCGGAGCGTCTGGCAACCAGCGCCAAGCTTTTGGAAATGGATTTGCCCCTGAGCCGCGAGGAATTGATCAAGGCGACCATTGCGGCGGTCAAGCGTAATGGGATTTCTCAAGGTTTTATCAAGATCATGGGTTTTTATCCGCAAGTCGCTTTTGATATTCTGCCGCCGCAACCGAGATTGAATTTAGCCATTTTTGTCATGGACCCGGCCCAGGATATGGGCGCCCCGGGGTTTGTCTTTGAAAAAGGGACGACTTTGGGTATTTCGAAATGGCGCAAATTGGATCCCCAGACCATTCCGATCGAGGCTAAGGTGGCTGCCAATTATATGAACGGCATGATGGCGCGCCAGGAGGCGCGTAAGCGCGGGTTTGAGCACGCGATCATGCTCGACACTCAGGGATTCATCGCCGAAGGCGGAACCGAATCAATGTTTTTGGTCAAAGAGGGCCGGCTTTTCACGCCGGCCGCGGGCACGGTCCTCAAAAGCATCACCCGCAAGTCCATTTTGGAAATAGCCCCGGCGCTCGGCATCGAAACTTTTGAAAAACGCCTGTCGCCCCAGCTCTGTTGGGAAGCAGAAGAGATTTTTCTTTCCAGCACGCCGTTTAAGGTCACGGCGGTCCGGAAGATGGAAGAGCGCGAATTGAAAGAGGTGCCGGGCCCGATCAGCCGCAAAGTGTGGACGGCGCTGCAACAGATTGAGGCCGGAAAAGACGAACGTTTCCGGCAGTGGCTGTTTCCGGTGAAATAAGGAAAAGAAGTCAGGAGTCAGAAGCCAGAATAACGGAATCCCGATCCGAAGCCTTCTGGATTCTGAATTCTGAATTCAGAATGCAAGGGTTTCTTAATTTGGGTAGGGGCGACCGGCCGGTCGCCCCTACGAAACAATGTAAATGGAGCCATTGTATTTTTGACTCAGCATCATAAAACAGAAAAGATTGGAAAATGCGTATCATTTTTTTTGCAGGTAAAGGCGGAGTGGGCAAGACCAGCGTGGCGGCGGCCACGGGTGTGCGCGCGGCCCAAATGGGTTACAGGACCGTGGTCATGTCCCTGGATATCGCCCACAGCCTTTCCGATATTTTTGATCTCAAAAAAGAATTGATGGACCTGAACAAGGGCAAACCGGTCAAGGTGGCCAAGAACCTGTGGATTCAGGAGATCGATATCCTGCAGGAGATCGAAAGCAATTGGCGCGAGATCCATAAATATGTTTCCCTGCTGCTCAATACCTCCGGCCTGGACGAGATTTTGGCCGAGGAACTCGCGATTTTACCGGGCATGGAGGAGATCAGCCTGCTTCTCTACATCAACCGCTATGTCCAGGAAAAGCAGTATGATGTTTTGATCCTGGATTGCGCGCCGACCGGCGAATCGTTGCGGTTTATCAGTATTCCGACCGCGCTGGAGTGGTACAGCAAAAAGATTTTTACAATCCAGAAAACGGTCGTGAAATACGTGCGACCGATCGCCAGCCGGATCACGGATGTCCCGATTCCCGGCGACGACTATTTTAATTCGATTGAATCGCTGTTTACCCGTTTACGGGGCGTGGATCAGATCCTGGTCGATCCGCAGATCACCAGCGTGCGGTTAGTGACCAACCCGGAGAAAATCGTCCTGAAAGAAACCCAGCGGGCGTTCATGTATTTTTGCCTCTTCAAGATGAATATCGATGCCGTAATCATGAACCGGCTTCTGCCCCAGGATGTGACCGACGATTATTTCCGGGCCTGGCACGAAAATCAAAAGCATTATCTGGAGCAGGCCGAACTTTATTTTAACCCGGTCCCGATTTTCAAAGTGCCTCTTTTTCAGGGCGAGGTTCTGGGCTTGGAACGGCTTCAGCTTTTGTCCGAACAGATTTACCGGGACCGCAATCCTTTGGATCGTTTTTTTCAGGAAGATCCTTATCAACTGGTCAAGGAATCGGACACCTACCGGCTGACGCTGAAATTGCCTTTTATCGTTAAAGAAGATGTGGACCTCAACAAGGTCGGCGACGAGCTGATTGTCAAGGTGGGAACTCTCAAGCGGCATATCTTGCTGCCGCGCAGCGTGGCGGCGGCAGATAAAATCAAGGCCAAGATGGAAGGCCATTATTTGCACATTTATTTTAAAGGAGAAAGCAATGGCGACCAAAAAAAGTGAATTTGAAAAAATGGGCTGCCCGATCGGCCAACTCTTTGAAGAGTTCCAGAAATTGGGCATTAAAGACTCTCCGTTTTTTCAACATCTCGACCGTTCGCGCCTGGAGCTGCTCAAGGCGGTCAAGTCCGTGGTGGATGCCAAGATCGATAAGATCGAGAAAAAAGAAAAAGGCCGCACCCCCAAGCGGGCCACGAAGATCAAGGTGGAGCAGGCCTGAAACGAGAGCGTGAAAAGCCAAAAGGCAAAGGGCAAACGTATCCGTTATCCGATTGCTCGGTTAACGGGTGGCGAGTTACGGGTTTTGAAAAGCGTGAAACGTGAATCGTGAAAAGCAAACCATAAGTTAAAAAGTATTTATCCGCCGGTATACAATCGTACGGATCTGTTCCGGCTCAAACCATTGCCGGAATGACATTTTTTTGATCGGTTTTTTTCAGGATTAAAAAATATAAAGGAGTTCTGTTTTGAATTACGCTAAAATCAAAGGTTTTAACGACATCTTGCCGGAAGAGATCGGCATTTGGCAGAAACTCGAGGCGGAAACCAAACAAGTTTTTCGCGCCTTCGGGTTTCGGGAGATCCGCATGCCGCTCATGGAATACACCGAGCTGTTCAGCCGCGGTATCGGCGAAGAGACCGACGTGGTTTCCAAGGAAATGTACACCTTGAAAGACAGCAAAGACCGGGGTATGACCTTGCGGCCCGAGGCGACTGCTTCCATGGTGCGGGCTTACATCGAACACCAGTTGTATCTCAAAAATCCGATTCAAAAGCTTTTCACCATCGGCCCCATGTTCCGGCATGAAAAGCCCCAGAAAGGCCGCTTCCGGCAGTTTCATCAGATCGATGCGGAGATCTTCGGCGATCCCAGCCCCAAGGCGGACGCCGAATTGATCATGATGATCATGCATCTGCTGAACCGCTTGGGGCTGAACGATTTGACTCTGGCGATCAATTCGCTGGGTTGCAAGGAGTGCCGCAAGGAGTTTCGGGAAAAATTGCAAGGTTTTCTGGCGCAAAAGAAAGATCTGCTTTGCGCGGATTGTCAACGCCGCGCCGAAGCCAATCCTTTGCGGGTGTTCGACTGCAAGGAAGAAAGCTGCAAAAAAGCAGTGGCGGAAGCGCCGCGGCTGCTCGATTTTATCTGCCCGGATTGCCGCGCGCATTTTCAGGGCTTGCAGGATTATCTGAAGGCGGCCGGTATTGTTTTTAAAGTTAATGACCGCCTGGTACGGGGCCTGGATTATTACACCCGCACCACTTTTGAGATCCAGACCGAAAAACTGGGCACCCAGAACGCCGTGACCGGCGGCGGTCGGTATGACGGATTGGTCAAATTGCTGGGCGGTCCGGATCATCCGGCCACCGGTTTTGCCGTGGGTATGGAACGCCTGGTGGCTTTGTTGGCCGAAGAAACGCCTGCGCTTGAGGAAAAACCACAGCTTTTTATGGTGGCCTTGGGCGCGGAAGCGGAGCAAAAAAGTTTTCTCTGGGTCAAAGCGCTGCGCGAAGCGGGGGTCTGGGTCGAGGCGGCTTATGAATCCAAGGGCTTAAAGGCTCAGATGAAAATGGCGGATCGTTGCGGCGCTTATCGGGTTTTGATGGTGGGCGAGAACGAGTTGGCAACCGGCAAGGGCCTGTTGCGGGATATGCAGACCAAGGAGCAGAAAGAGATCGGCTTGGATCGCCTGGTCGAGAATCTTTTGAAGGAAATGGGGATTTAAGAGATTTATTTCACCGCCCGTTACACTCGAGGCACAGAGAGCACAGAGAGAATTATTTTTTTCCTGCCGAAACAGTTTTTAAAACCTTAAAACTGTTGTGTTGAGAGGACGGCAGGAAAAAACACCTCTGCTCTTTCAATTGAACGATCATCTTATGCAAAAATGAGATATTATTTGTTATTGACACTATATGAAAACCATAGAACAGATTGCTTTTTCCTTTTGGCCCTCTCAGACAAAAGGAAAAAAGAAAAATAATCTCTGTGAACTCTGCGGCACTGGAGTAATTTCAGAGTCCCCTGAAATTACGTCCTCTGTGGTGAATTTATTATTTTAAAGGAGCTAAATTTCAACATGAATGAAACGGAACATCTCACGATTGACACGCTCGGAACCTGGCAACGCACCCATGACTGCGGCGGTTTGCGGGAAAGCGATATCGGCAAAGAAATTATTTTAATGGGTTGGGTCAACGGCCGGCGTGACATGGGTAACCTGATTTTTATCGATTTGCGCGACAAAAAAGGCCTGACCCAGATTGTTTTCGATCCCCAGGAGAACGCGGCGAGTCATGAACGCGCTCATGTGTTACGTACGGAATGGGTAATCGCCATTAAGGGCAAGGTCGCGGCGCGCATCCCGGGCCAGGAAAATCGAAAAATGCCCACCGGCCTGGTGGAAATCAAAGTCACGGAGTTGAAGATTTTGAACAAGTCCGAGACCCCGCCTTTTCAAATTGACGGACAAGTCGATGCTTCCGAGACCTTGCGCGCCAAATACCGTTATCTGGAGCTGCGACGGCCGAAGGTTTATCAGGGTTTTCATACCCGTCATTTGGCCGCGACCTATGTGCGCGATTTTTTAAACCAACATGATTTTATGGAAGTGGAAACCCCGTTTTTAACCAAGAGTACGCCCGAAGGGGCGCGCGACTATCTGGTGCCGAGCCGGGTCAATAAAGGGCTGTTCTATGCTTTGCCTCAATCGCCGCAGCTCTTCAAGCAGATGTTGATGATCGCCGGTTTCGAGCGCTATTACCAGATCGTGCGCTGTTTTCGGGACGAGGATTTACGGGCCGACCGCCAGCCCGAATTCACCCAGATCGATATCGAGATGTCTTTTGCGGATGAAGAAACCGTCGCCCGGATCGCGGAAGGCATGGTGGCGCATGTATTCAAGGAGGTCTTGCAAAAGGAAACTCCGCTTCCCATCCGGCGCATGCCCTATCGCGAAGCCATGGACCGCTACGGATCGGACAAGCCCGATCTGCGTTTCGGTCTGGAGCTGACGGATTTAACCGATCTGGTGCGAAACTCGGATTTTCAGGTTTTTCAGAAAACCGCGCAAGCCGGCGGAGTGATCAAGGCCATCAATGTGGAAAAGGGCGCGGAGCCGTTTTCCCGTAAGGTTCTGGATGAATTGACCCAGCAAGTCCAGGCCTGGGGCGCCAAAGGCCTGGCCTGGATCAAGATCACGCCCGAGGGTTGGCAGTCTCCCATTGATAAGTTTTTCAACGAAGAGATCAAGCAAGCCGTCAACCAACGCCTGAACGCCAAACCGGGCGATTTGATTCTGATTCTTTCGGACCAGGCCAAGACGGTCAATAAGATCTTGGGCCAAGTGCGCCTGGAGGTGGCCCGCAAAATGGATCTGATCAAACCCGGAGTTTATGCTTTTTTATGGGTCACGGAATTCCCGCTTTTAGAGTACAATGAAGAGGAGAAAAGACTGGAAGCGGTGCATCACCCCTTTACCGCGCCCAAAGAAGATGATCTGGCTTTGCTCGACTCCCGGCCTCAGGATGTGCGCGCCCGGGCCTATGACTTGGTTTTAAACGGCAGCGAGATCGGCGGCGGCAGTATTCGTATTCACAATCCCGTTCTACAAGAGCGCATGTTCCGGATCATGGGCATTTCCGAGGAAGATGCCAAACTGAAATTCGGCTTTTTCTTGGAAGCTTTGACCTATGGCGCACCGCCGCACGGCGGCATTGCCTTCGGCTTTGACCGCCTGGTCGCGATCATGGCCGGCACCGATTCCATCCGCGACGTGATTGCTTTTCCCAAGACCACCAGCGCCACCTGTCTTTTGACCGACGCGCCCTCACAGGTCGATCCGCGGCAGTTGGAGGAGTTGGCTTTGGTTTTAAAAGGTTAATTTCATCGGTTTTTATCCTTATTTGACGTTTATGAAAAAATATGATAAATTTATTCATATGAAAGTCATGAGGTAGAAAATGGAAAGACAGAATATAACCCTCTCTTTGCCCAAGGTTTTATTAAAAAAAGTCAGGGCTGTTGCGGCTCAAGAAGAAAAATCCGTGAGCGAATTTTTAAGAGAGTCGTTGGAAAATAAGATTAGACAAACAAACGGTTTTCGTAAGGCCAAAAGTCGTCAAATTAAATTTTTACAGCAGGGCTTTAATTTGGGGACTCGGGGCCATATTTGCATCACACGTGGAAAACTTCATGATAGATAAGAAGTTTTTGGACACCAATGTTATCGTTTATGCTTATGATTCTTCAGCTGGGGAAAAACATCAATTGGCGCGGACTTTATTGGTGGAAATGTGGGATTCAGGGGCTGGAGTTATCAGTACCCAAGTCTTACAAGAATTTTTTGTCACGGTTACCCGCAAAATTTCCCGTCCTCTATCAACCTCCGTCACCGCCGATATTATTTCAGACTTTTTAACTTGGGAAGTGATTGTTAATGATGGAAGGGATATTCTTGATGCAATCGCAGTTCAGCAGAAGGAAAAAATATCTTTTTGGGACGCTCTGATCATCGCTTCCGCTCAAAAAGCAGGGTGCTACATGCTTTATTCTGAGGATCTCAATCCCGGTCAAAGAGTTAATGACCTCACTATTATCAATCCGTTTGTTTGAATTTAGGCCTTGAGGATTAATGCCTCTTCCCGGGGTAACCCGGTGTGCCTTTGGTCGAATGAAAGGTGGTGTTTCTATGGTTTATAGAACGAGAATTTGGAGGCGGATCCAATTAAACAGGCATTAATCATTTGCAAGAAGCAAATAAACTTTTAAAAGCCGAAATCCATACCGTGGTCGAAAAAGCCGTGCTGCCACCCAGCAACGACAGGCACGACTACATGAGCCTCTCGACTTATTATTGGCCGGATCCGGCCAAGCCGGACGGCTTGCCCTATGTGCTGCGGGACGGCGAGACCAATCCGGAGATCCATTCCATCCCTGATAAAGCGAATTTTCAACGCCTGCTGGGAGCTGTGTCGGTTCTGGCCCTGGCCTATTTTTATACGGACAATGAAGTTTATGCCGAGAAGTCGACCGCCATGCTGCGGGCCTGGTTTGTGAACCCTGAAACCCGCATGAATCCGAACCTGAATTTTGCCCAGGCCGTGAAAGGAAAAAACGACGGCACCAAATCGGGCATCATCGATGTGCGGGAGTTGGTGAAATTGCCGGAGACAATGGCTTTGCTGGGTAAATCTTCAACCTTGACCGGGCAGGATAAAAAGGCGGTGCAGGCTTGGTGTGCGGAATTTCTGGAATGGTTGTTGACCAGTAAAAACGGGCAAGAAGAGGGGCAAGCTGCCAACAATCACGGGACCTGGTATGATGCTTTGACGACCGCGCTTGCCTTGTATGCGGATAAAAAAGAAGCAGCGGGTTTATTGATCAGGAAAAGTTATGACCGGATCGCAATACAAATAGAACCGGACGGCAGGCAGTTGCTCGAGCTTAAACGCACCAAAGCTTTGGGTTACAGCTTGTTTAATCTGGAAGGTTGGTTTGCAATCGGACTTCTGGCTCGATCCGCGGGATGCACGGATTTAAAAACCGGTCAGGATTTCTGGACCTATCAAACCAACGATGGACGCAGCCTTAAAAAGGCATTGGAATGGGTGTTGCCTTTTGCACTCGGTCATGGGCAAGGGGAGAAAGAAGCGGCAGCAAAGTTCGGTTTTCCGCAAATCAAGCCCATAGAGAAACGGGAGCTGTATTGTTTACTGGCCGATGCTTATGCTCTTTCCGGAGACGATAAATATAAGGGTTTGATTCAAAAACTCGCGGCAGACAGCAAGTTCAGGCCTCAGGAAGAACTGGAAAACCTGTTGTATTATGGATTGGCGGAATGATGCGCGATTATCTATAATCTGTTGATTATACCGTCAAGAGTAAAAATTTGAATGCCGGGGATTTGCGGCAATCGGATATCATTGGTAATAAAATGGGAAGCGCCGGCATTTAAAGCCGATCCAATTTGAATCGCATCCGGTGTGCGAATATTGTGGACGGCGCGAAGCCGGGCTGCTTGTTCCGCAATGGTGCTTGAAATTTCCATGGTGATGAGTTTAGAGTTAAGTAATATTTCTTTATATTCGGCAGCTAAGTCATGGTTGCCTTTACGGAGTGGATGCACCAACACTTCCAATAATGTTAGGGTTGACGTAACGACCGTAAAATCACCTCCGTCCATGGATTCAAAGAACGGGTGAATTAATTTTTGATAGGTGGGATTTTCTTCAATAAAATAAATGAGCGGCGCCGTATCAAGGGCAACTGTTTTTCCGTATAATTGGCTTACCCATTCCACGATTCACGTTCCTTATTGATATATTCTTTAACGTTCAGGTCTTCCCATATATGCTTGCCTTTTCCTTCTAATTCCAAGATGCTGTGCTTTTTATTTTTATTGGCATTTTTGCGAATGAGTGTCGCCATTTTTTCTAAAAGCTGAAGTTGATCGGATAGATTCAGAGATTTTATCTCGGATATAATATGGTTGTAATCGGTTTCCGGCATGGTGTTTTCCTTATTCTTTTAGACCATCAGAAAAAAATAAATTAATGGAAAAGTATAACATAAACCCATTCATTTTTCATCTTTTTTCATTATATCGCAATTTCTGTAATTTTTAGAGTATTTGAAAACAAAAGGCAAAATCTTAACTGATTGAATTGTTTGTCTTTTATCCCCGTTCCGTCAGATAAACCCCGGCTAAAACCAGCGCGGAGCCGATCAAAAGATTCATGCCGATCTTTTCACCCAAGTAAAAGTAGGCGATTACATAGGTCATGGGCGGGATGGTGTAAAAATAGACTCCGACCTTTTGTGCCTCGGTTTTCTGCAGGGCCTTGAAATAGAGCAGGGTGGCGATAAAAGAGCAGGTGACGCCCAAGTAAGCAATGGCAGCCCAGCTTGACAGGGTAATGGAGGAGAGGCTGAAGCCCTGAAAATGGCTTTCAGCCCAGCCGATCGGGATCATCCAGATCGCGCCGATGATCGTGGTCAGGGTGATGACTTCCAAGGGGCCCAGGGTATTCATGAGGCGTTTGCCGAAAACCGTAAACACGCCCCACATGGCGATGCTGACGATGACCAGGATATCGCCCAGTAAATGGCCTTTCAAATCAAATGATTTTATTGTTTCAAGTCCCATGACGATCAACACGCCGATCAGGGCAATGGATATGCCGACTCCTTTTTTAAGGGTGATTTTTTCCTTTAAATAAAAGGTCGCGATCAAGGTGATGGAGATGGGGCCGGTCACGGCGTAAATCGATGCATTGGAGGCCGGGGTGTATTGCAAGCCCATGGTCTGAATGCCGTAATGCAGGCCGGTGCCGAAAAGACTCAGGATAAAGAGTTGCAGCCAGACTTTCGGTTCCTTGGGAAGGGCGGGAAGGCCGTAAATCAGGATCCAGACCAGAAAACACAAGGCTGAAATGAGCATGCGCAGGGTGACCAGGGTCAGGGGCGGAGCAGCGCTCAGGGCGATTTTAACGGCAATAAATGAAACCGCCCATAGAAAACAGGTGGTCAGAAGGAAGATATGAGTCGAAACAGGCGTGTGGGATTTCAATCTAAAACCTCGTAAAATATAGTTCAAAGTATCAGCATGGGTCCGGAGTATAGAAGTTTTAAACTTGATGGTCAATAGGCCTGCAATAATAATACCCAACCATTTAAGAATATGGCATAATGCCCAGAAAGGTTCCGTCCAGAGCAATGAGTTTATAAAGGCGCAGGTTTATTTTTGCTTTTGACCGTCTCAGCCAAAAGCAAAAAAAAAAATAACCTTTGTGTCCTTTGCGGCTCTGCGGTGAATGATCTTTAATTTTAGGAGTTTTTATGTCCGATAAGATTCAGGTTCGTAAAGCCGTTCTCGAAGATTGGGAAGTGATCGCCCGTTTCAACACGGCTATGGCCATGGAAACCGAGAAAAAGGAGTTGCCGCTGCCGGTTATTTCCGCCGGGGTCCGGGCGGTGTTTAGAAATCCGGGTCATGGTTTTTACGCGGTCGCGGAAATGGATAAGAATATCGTGGGTTGCCTGATGGTCACGCCGGAATGGAGTGACTGGCGCAACGGCGTGTTCTGGTGGATTCAGAGTGTGTATGTCCGGCCCGAATTCCGCCAGCAGGGGGTCTATCGCGCTTTGTATGAATTCGTCAAAAACGCTGCTCCGGAAAACCCGGAGGTTTGCGGTTTCCGTTTGTATGTGGAAAAAGAAAATCTTCGGGCGCAAAAAACGTACCGGGTTTTGGGTATGGAGGAGACGGATTATCGACTTTATGAAGAAAGCGTGAGAAAGTGAGAAGGTTTGAATGTGAGAACGCAAGAAAAGGATGAAGGCGAAAGGATGAAGGATGAATTCCAAAATAAAAACAACTTGTTGCTTGATAATAGCCATTCTGTCGTTTTTCATTGTTAATTCCTGTGCCTCGGCGAAAGTGCCGAATTTAATGAATATTGAGCATATTAATCCGAAAGGACGAGTGCAGGATAAAGAGCATATTTTAAAAAGTCCTGTTATAGATGAGTTGTTAAAAATGGACAAGTTTGCCATTCCATTTCTAATCGACAAGCTTGAAAGCAAAAAACCTCTGCAACCCGGTGTTATTGATTTGTGGTATTATGCCGAAGAAAGGCATTTGGCGTTGATTATCTTAACGGATTTCTTTTTAGATCAAACATGGAAAAAATCTTCGCTTCCAAACTTCTGTTTCAGCGCTTTAATAGAGTCAAAGAAATACCCCGGCATGCCTGTTTGTGAAATATTAAACGAGCATTTTGATGATGGGCAATGGAAATCTTTGCAGCAACGATGGCTAGCGATGTGGGAAAAGAATAGAGATCGCATTTTTTGGGACTCTGAAGGGAAGTTTTTTAGGATTGAGAGTGTTGAACTAAAAAATTGCGAATAAACGAGTCAAATCGTTATGCTTTTAAATGCATATAGCAAAATACATAGGATAGTTTGGAAATTTGACCTCTCCTGGAGCGAAAACCGCTGTGATTGATCTTGTGAGTTAAAGGGAAACCATGGATCAAGGCAATGAAAATCGGAATAGCAAACCAAAGGCCCGTTCCTATAGCATGGTAAGATCGGCAAGCATTGCCGGAAGTTTATTTATTGTTGATGCTTTTGTGTTCAATCAAGGGGTTCTTGCGAGTGTCATTTGCCTGGGTATTGTGTTGATCATGTTGATCAACAGTCTCCGCTATAGAAAAGATTTTAAGAAGCGATTGATCATTATGGGGATTTACGCGGCCGGCGCTGTCTTAACTATCGGGGCAATACGATTCAATAACAATATGGCCCGGCAGCGTGCGGAAATCATCATTCAGGCTTGCGAACAATACTGGCATCAAAAAGGCGGGTTTCCGGATCGTCTTGAAGATCTGGCGCCGGACTATCTCAAGCAAGTCCCCCGCGCCAAATATGCCTTTTCAAATAGCCGATTTATTTATAGGTCCGGTCCGGATCGGCATACTCTGATGTATGTCGCGTTCCCGCCATTTGGAAGAAAAGTCTACTCATTGGAAAATCGCAAGTGGGGACAGCTTGATTAATAAATCGATTTTTGGGTCCCGGCATCGAAGAGGTGCAGGTGGTTCAGGTTCATGGCCAGCATGATTTTGTCGCCGGCATGCACGATGCGGCGGCCGTCGCACTGGGCTGCGGCTTTGAGGCCTTGAATATTCAAATGAATATGGGTTTCGCCGCCCAGGGGCTCCACGATCTCCACGATGCTTTCCATTTTCCATTCATCCGGGAACTGTTGAATACCGCTGTCAATAATAAAGTCCTCGGTCCGGAGTCCAGCGACCACTTTTTGTCCGGTTAAAAAAGAACAATTCGGTTTTTCAAGAATGGGAATTTGCAATCCTTCGGCCAATTGCGCTTCCAATCCATTTTTTCCCAAGACAATCTCGCCATTGAAAAAATTCATGGGCGGGTACCCGATAAACCCGGCCACAAAGGTATTGACCGGTTTTTGGAACAGCTCGATGGGGTCGCCGACCTGTTCGATGATGCCGTCTTTTAAAACCACGATGCGGTCGCCCAGGGTCATGGCTTCGATCTGGTCATGGGTGACGTAGACAATAGTCGAGGTGACGCGCTGGTGGAGCAGCTTGATCTCGATGCGCATTTGATTGCGCAGTTTGGCATCCAGGTTGGAAAGCGGTTCGTCAAAAAGAAAAATCGAAGGTTTGCGCACAATGGCGCGGCCCATGGCCACGCGCTGGCGCTGGCCGCCTGAGAGCTGGAAGGGTTTGCGGTCGAGCAGATCTTCGATATTCAGAATCTGGGCTGCTTCCAAAACGCGAGCCTTGATTTCCGCTTGCGGCGTTTTGCGCAGGGTCAGGCCGAAAGCCATGTTGTCGTATACATTCATGTGCGGATAAAGAGCGTAATTCTGAAAAACCATAGCCACGTTGCGGTCCTTGGGCGGCAAGGTATTGACGACTTTGTCGTCGATCAGGATTTCGCCGCCGGTGATCTCTTCCAACCCGGCGATCATGCGTAAAATAGTCGACTTGCCGCAGCCCGAAGGCCCGACCAGGACTACGAACTCGGTATCTTTAATCTCCAGGTTGACGCCGTGGATGATGGTCGATTTGCCGAAGTTTTTTACAAGATTTTTGAGAATAACAGAGGCCATTGTGTTTTCCTAATCGGGTTAGTGAAATCCTTTACCACGAAGGCTCTAAGACTCTAAGTTTTTAAATTTAATTACTTTGCGTCTTTGCGTCTTGGCGCGAAAAACTCTTACTCTTTAATCAAAAATTTTCTCCGGATAAATTCCGGCCTCGATTTTGGCCCGGATCTGCCGGCGGACCTCTGCGCGGTCTTCCGCATAGGTCATGCCCATCCAGGTTTCCGCGGTCGGCAGGACCTTGACGCGGATTTCACCCGATTCGATCGCCTGGTTCACGGCCGCGGGCAGATAGAATTCCGCTTTAAGATCGGAGCCGTGTTTTTTGAGAAAGCTTTGAAAACCGCGCTCCAGAATCGGGAAAATGGTTTGGGGCGCAAAACCCCAGAAATTCATGGAAACTAGGGTCCCGGGTTTAAATGTTTGGATTCGGCCTTGGGGGTCCCGATACTGAACCCTTTGATCCTCAAGATGGATATGCTCGCGTTCTTCAATCGAGACCAACCGGCCGTTTTGAACTTCGCAAGCGCCGCGCGAGACTTCGCCGTGCGCGGATAAGGTTTTTTCGATTTCGAAACCGACCATAACCTGGTCCATGGCCTTGGCCGGCAGGCTGCGGAGTTCGGAAGCGATCATTTGATAAGAACTCGGCCCGTAATAATCATCGGCATTGATGGCGATAAAGGGCGCATGCAACGCATCGCGGGCCGTGAGAACCGCGTGACCGGTGCCCCAGGGTTTGGCGCGGCCGAGCGGCGGGGTGAATCCGGCGGGCAGGGAGTCGAGTTCCTGATAAACGAAATTAAAAGGAGCATTTGAGCCGTATTTGCGTTTGATCTCTTTTTTAAAAAAATCGTCCATCTGGCGGTTAATGACAAAGACCACTTGTTCGAAACCGGCGCGGCGGGCATCATACACCGCATAATCATACAAGGCGGCGCCGAACGGTCCGATCGGTTCGACCTGTTTGCAGCCTTTGTAGCGCGAACCCAGGCCGGCGGCCAGAATCAGGAGAGAAGGTTTTTGCATAAGATTTTTTTCATTCCTTGAATGTTGATGGATATATTGTGAAGGTTATTATTTACCACAAAGACTTCCCGCCACAAAGTGAAAAAAATCTTATAAAAACAGGGAGAGCAGGCTTTGCAACCTGCTCTCCCTGAGCCTTTAAGGAGGAGAAACGTTCACGGGCTTTTTACTTTTTCCTTAAGGCATCGACTTTTTGGGCAGCTTTGTCCAAAGCTTCTTTGGGTTGCATATGGCCCTGGAAAACGGCTTCGATCGCTTCCCAGATAATGTCATTGGATTGCGGCCATTCCGCGATCAGGGGCCAACCCTTGGCGCCGTTGATCGAGGCGACCATGGTTTTATGAGAGGGGCTTTGGAAAGCGGGGTTAGTAGCCAGGGATTTGGTGACCGGCGGGAACCCGGTGTTTTTATCAAAGCCCAGGCGCCATTCATCCCGGTAAAAGAATTCGAGGAACTTGGCGGCTGCTTCTTTGTTTTTGGAACGCTTGAACATGACAATGGAATCGGTCACGAGCAAGGAAGAGGGTTTTTGGCCTTTAAAAGCCGGGATCGGGGCCACGGCCCATTTGAAATTGGGTTTGTTTTTCTCCAACAGGGAGTAGGTCATGCCGCCGCCCAAGAAGAAAGCCAATTTTCCGGCCAGGAAAAGATCTTGGACTTCATCGCGGCCATAAGCGCCCACGCCGGGTTGAGTGATTTTGTCTTTGTTGACCATATTGTTCATAAAGGTCAGAGCGGCCACGCCGGCTGGGGAATTGATGTCGCATTTGCCGTAGGTGCCGTCCGGGTTCATTTTAAAATAATAGCCGCCGTTGGCAAACAGATAATAGGCGAATTCCACGTTTTCCACGTATTTACGGCCGATCATGCCGACGCCGTACAGATTGGGCGGATTGTTGGCTTTGAGCGCTTTTTCGCGTAATTCTTCAAAGGTTTTGGGCACGTCGCCAACCAGGTCGGGCCGGTAATACATGATGCGGGTGCCGTAAGCCATGGGCAAACCGTAAAGGGTGTTGCCGATCTTGCCTTCAATGGCAGCCGGGTCGATATTGTTCATCAGGGATTTGCTGAGGTATTTGTCGATCGGTTCCAGAACGTTTAGGTCGTTCAGTTCCAGGAGCCAGCGGGTGCCGATCACGGAAAGGTCCGGTTCTTTTTTGCCGGCGATAAAGGTCAATAAACGGTCATGCAGATTGTTCCAGTTGACCCGGATAATCTGCAGGTCGATCTTGGGATTTTCTTTTTTAAAAGCCTGTTCCAGTTTGGTGGTGTAATCGGCTGTGTCGCCGTCATATTCAGCCCAGAAAACCGTGACCGGTTCGGCCAGGGCCAGGCCGGAAATCAGAAAAACCGCGAAAAAAACCATGAGCAAACGCTTGAACATAATGAACCCTCCTTTTCCTAATTGAGATAAATATATAATAAAAAAAGTATCTATGGTTATGGGTAATTGCGGGGTTAATGTCAAAATATTGAGTCGTTAAATATTGTTAAAATACGTGAAAAGGCGGGTAACTGATTGAAATGAATTGGTTATTTTTATAGCGGTAGGGGCGGGCTTTAAACCCGGCTCAAGATTTCAATGGTAGGGGTTCAAAATTTTGAACCCCTACGAAGGGATAAATCCATTCAAGAAGGAAGGCCAATATAGAGGATACTTTGAATTGATTGAGTCGCTTCCGGTTGTAAATTATTTGGTGTCAAAGGAAGGGGCTAAAATGAAAAATCGAGCTTATGGATTCGGCGACAAAAAAAGAGGGTATTGACGAAAAACGCACCGTCCGCGGAACGCGATTACGGTAGCTTGGATTATTGTGCCTTTTTATCATATTGTAATCGATTCGATTCGAATGTTTGTTTTAGAGTGATGATTTCCCTAATAAACATAAGAGAGAAGAAGCCGGTTAGAATTGCGAGAGCAGGATTTGACGAGAAAGAAAACGAAAGGATAACAAGGAATATGTTGCTTGCCCAAAGATAATGCAGATAGCGTTTGCCCCACATTGTTGACTTTAATTTTGCACGAACTTCAAGCATCGTTTTTGTATCAAGAAATGAGTCACGAGCTTGCCGAAAACTGAGCGTTTGCATAATGCCCCCAACAAGGCCAAGTAAGGCACCAACCCCAGCAATAAGTATAGGATGAGGATTACATAAAAAGAAAAGCGCGACTGCAATAGTTCCCCACAGCATAATAAGGACGATATTTGTACTTGGACGCAAAGTAAAATGAGTTTTGTTCATATTTTGCCTTTGCACAACGTATAGTCAGTTGGCGCGCGCTGTTTTTACGCGCGTTCGGACCGAGCGGCGTGTGATACGTGACGTTTTTTCCGTTAAAGCCAGGAGCCCGGCCAATGCCTCGTTAATAGCGCGCGATGTCGGAAAAGCTTTTGCAATAGCGGGTTCGATAAGCGCAACGGACGTACCTCTTGCCACTTCAGCGTAGAACTTCCCTCGTTCAAGCTTGACAAAGTCGGAACGTTTGTAGCTACGCCTCATTTCGTTGTCTTTAGTCTTCTTCATAAATTTTTCTCTCGCTTCGCGTTACGCGCCGTGCATTGATGATTCGGATGGCACCGGGTCGATACGTGTGGCAGACTGCAAGTAGCCGCCCGAGTTTCGAGAACCCAAAGGTAATATACCGCTCTTCTTCAACAGAATGATCGGGATCGGGACCCGATACGGCCTGTGGGTCAAGGAATGCGGTGGCTGCTTCATCGAAAGCGACACCGTGCTTCCGCAGATTGGTTTCGGCTTTGTTCGGATCCCAGTCGAATTTCATAGACATAATGGCCGTCCAAATTATCACGCTTAACAAATATATTATTGCGATGAATCTTAAAAAAAATCAATAAATTATTGCCGGCTACTCAGATGAATGGACTTAAAATTATTGGTTCTTTAAATAGTTTTTAGTGCTCATTTTAATAAATTTAATTGAAAATAACAAAGTTTAGTTTAATTATCATCGCTTTTTCTCTATCAAATAAGGAGCCATTCCGATTAAAGCGGATATTTGAGTTGATATCGACATGCGGAACATAGGGTGCACATGATCAGAGATAGTTCCGCACAATCTCCTGCATACATTCCTCGTTTTCCTCAATCGATTGCACGAGCCTGAACTGGGTCCGGCAGCGCACCAGGTTATGTTGGTCGAATTGGGTCTTGAAATAGGTGTCGCCGTTCAGGAAGTCGGTTAAAAAGCGCAGACCGATCTCGAAAGTAATCAGTTTGCCCGAGAAAGCCAGATGCTCTTTTTCCAGGTCGGTTAAGAAATCGCGCGCTTCGCTCAGATAACCTTGGGCAAGCGCTTCAAACATGGGGAGCTGGATAAAAATTTTGGAAAGGTCTTTTTCGTCTTCAGCCGCGGGACAGGTCGAAGTTCGGACCAAATCGCCGAAATCATAGAGAGCCGAGCCCGGCATGACCGTATCCAGGTCGATCACGCAAATGCCGTTCTGGGTGAGGTCGTCGAGCAGCACATTGTTCAACTTGGTGTCGTTATGGCAGATGCGTTCGGGCAGGCGGCCGGCGGCCAGTAGATCCACCAATACGGAACTGATGGGCTGACGTTCCATGGCAAAAGCGATTTCCGGATTGCATAGCTTGGCCCGGTTAAAGGCATCGGCTTGGATGGCTTGTCGTAGGGCGCTGAAACGTTTTGCTGTATTATGAAAATTCGGGATAATTTCGTGCAAGCGGTCGCCGGGCAGATCAACTAGGGTCTTTTGAAACCGACCGAAAGCAACGGCTGCTTCCGTGGCCTGTTTAGGGGTTTCAACCACGTCATAACTGTGGGCGTTTTCAATAAAGATATAGGTGCGCCAATACTTGCCTTCGGCGTCGATTACAAAAGGCCGGTTGTCATGACTGCGCACCAATTGCAGGCAGAAACGACTGATTTCAGTTTCGCCGGCGGAAAGCAGTTTTTGACGCTGATGGTCGGTGACGCGTAGAATGTTTTGCATGAGCTTTTCCGGTTCGCGAAATACGCGTTCGTTGATCCTTTGCAGGATGTATTTGACCGGTTTATGACCCTGGCTGTAAGTCACGGCATAGGTGTCGTTGATATGGCCGGAGCCGTAGGGTTCGCCGAACATATAATCGCCCATGATCTGAAAACGGCTGCCGATGAGTTGCAGTTTTTTCTGAAAATCGAGCATAAGATTCATCCTTTGACCGCTCCGGCGGCCAGTCCTTCCACGAGTTGTTTTTCAATGAATAAAAATAGAACCATGACCGGCAGGGTGGCCAGGATGGAGGCGGCCATTAAATAATGCCAATCCACGGACCAGCGGCCGACAAAATCGAAGAGCCCCACGGTAATGGGCCTTTTTTCAAAAGAGTTGATAAAAGTCATGGCGAACATGAATTCATTCCAGGCGGTGGTAAAACAGTAGATGACGACCGTGGTGATGCCGGGCACGGCAATCGGCAACATGACCTTGCGCAGAGCCTGAAAACGCGAGCAGCCGTCGATCATGGCGGCCTCTTCGATTTCCAGGGGGATGGTGCGGAAATAGCCGTTCATCATCCAGATGGTAAAGGCCAGGGTGAAGACCGTGTTGACCACGATCAGGGAAACAAAGCTGTCCAACAGGCCCAGACCGGCGACGATCTTGAAAAGGGAAATGACAATGACTACCGGGGAAAACATCTGGATGGTCAAAAAAAGGTAGAGGAGGAATTTGCGGCCCCTAAAGCGCAGGCGCGCCGTGGCATAGGCGGCCGGAATCGAAAGGGCCACGCAAAAAATCGTGGTTCCGGAAGCGATGATCAGGCTGTTCAGGAAAAATTGGACAAGGGGGATTTTGCTGAAGATTTCCACAAAATTGCGGAATTGGAGGATTTCCGGAATCCAATGCGGATTGGGCGCGTATACTTCACGCAACGATTTCAGGGCCGTGGAAAGCATCACACCGAAAGGGAACAACAACAGCGTCAGAGCGATCAATAATAAAGAGTAGAGCAGGGTTTTTTTCAATACAGGTGCATACATAGGCGATTCTCATCCATTCAGGTTTTTTGATCCTGTTTTGAGGATCAAAAAACCTATCGGTATTCGGTCTTAAAATAAAACCGCGCGTAAATCAGGCTGACAAACAGCAAAACAATAAAAGTAATGATCGCAATGGCCCCGGCCGAGCTGAAATCGGTGTATTCAAAAGCGGTGCGGTAAATCAGGGTGATCAGAATCTCGGTTTTACCCAAGGGGCCGCCTTTGGTCAGGATATAGATAACATTGAAGTCGTTAAACGTCCATAAAAAGGAGAGTAAAGTGGCGATTAAAAGAATCGGTTTTAGCGAGGGCAAGGTCACATGACGGAATTGTTGCCAGGCAGTCGCGCCTTCCACGGCTGCGGCTTCGAACAGGTCTTTGGGAATGGCCTGCAATCCGGCCAGAAAAACCAAAGCCATAAAAGGAATGCCGAGCCAGATGTCCACGGAGAGGGTGGCGAAAAAAGCCGGGACCGGGTAAGCCAGCCAGATGGGCGGGTTCAATCCTAAAGCGCGCAGGGTATAGTTGAGCAAACCGAAGTCGTTGTTAAAGGCCCATTTCCAAACCATCACGCTGATCGGGATGGAGGCGGCCCAGGGTAAAATGACCAGGGCCCGGGCCAGTTTGCGGCCCGGAAATCTTTGTTTCAGGATCAAGGCAATGCCAAGACCGCTGACGGCTTTGGCAAAAACGGCGATGAGCGTCCAGACAATCGTGCGCACAACCGTGGCCATGAATTCTTCGGATTGGAAAATAAGCCGGAAATTTTCCAATCCGACAAAACGCACCATTTCGCCCACGCGGTTGGTCTTGAAAACCGCCATGACAAACACATAAAAAATGGGGTAGAACATGAAAGCCAGCAGCATGATCAGGCTGGGCGCCAAAAACAAAAATGCGATCTTGTCTTCCTGGGTCAGAAAATGACGCAAGGAAAGGAAAGAACGTGTTGAAGAAAATACGAGATTATCGTGGTTCATAAAATACCATGCCGTGATAAATTTAAATATCGAACACCGAATAGCGAATGTAGAATATCGAAGTTACGGGTTTTACCTTCATCATTCGATATTCGGTGTTCGATATTCGAAATTCTCTTTTTTCTAACCCTTCATCCTTTTGCCTTCCGCCTTCATCCTTTCTCTTCACTCCGCCTTTCTATGCTTCATGATCTCTTCCAGCTTCGCCAAAACTTCTTCCAGCTCCCGGTATTGCTGGGCTTTCAGGGGGCAATGGTTCAGCACGTATTGGGCCGTGCGCACCACATCGCGCCAGCGCGGATTGCGCGGCAGGGTATGCAGGTTTAAATATTTGTCGAGCGTCCGGGTTTGCCAGGTCCCGCGGTCCAGGTAGACCCGCCATATTTTGCTTTTCTCGGCCAATTCGATTTTACTCTCCTCGGTCGTGATTTCCCAGCAGTGTAAAGTCTTAGTCATAAGATCCACCAAAGCCTTACGCAAACCCCGGTCCTCTTCCGCATGGCTCCAGGATTCGGGCTTATCTTTCGAGGCCGGCGGGTTCGATTCCGGCGCCAGAGCCCAGGGCTTTTCGCTAAAGAGCTTGTTCACGCTGTTGAGGGCGTTTTCCAAAGCCTCGATGCGGTTTTTGCTTTTTTCAAGTTCATGCAACAAGCGGGCGCGGTCGTTTTGGACCGGATCCAGATCATGCAAAATAACCGCGTAAACCAACTCTTCTTCAAAACGCAAGATCGAGACCAAAGCAGGATAGGTAACGGTTGTGCCGTCTTTACGGCGCAGGGCGGTCTTGATCTCATGGCGCGTGGGGGTCAGCGCATCCGGGTTCAGGGCATTGTATTCGCTTAAATAGATTTTTTGAATGGATTCGGGAAAGATAATCTCGGCTTGTTTGCCAAGCAGTTCCTCTTGGGCATAGCCGAACAGGTGCACCGATCTTTGATTGAAGAAAAGGATCTGTTCGGACTCGTTGAGGCAGACAATGGCATCCTCGGCCGTATCCAGGATTTTCAGCAAGCGCTGGCGGGAGGCGAGCAGTTCGGCTTCGGCCAATTTGCGGCGCTGGATTTCCAGTTTTAATTCCTCGTTTTCCTTTAACCGTTCCATCGACTCCTTGGCGCTCAAAAGGGCGTTCACCCGGGCGTAGAGTTCTTCTTTGTGAAAAGGTTTGATCAGGTAATCGTTGGCCCCGGCGGCGAACCCTTCCAGCAGATCTTTTTGCTGGTTCCGGGCGGTCAGCATGATGATCGGCAGGTCGATGAGGTTATGGGTTTCCCTGATTTTTCGGCAGACCTCATAGCCGCTTAAGCGGGGCATCATGACATCCAGTAAAATAAGGTCGGGCGCTTCTTGTTCCAGGAAGGCCAGCGCCTGAAAACCGTCCTGGGCCGGAACGATGCGGTAATGCTTCAGCGAGAGCAAATTATCCAGAACCTGCAGGTTGACCAGGTCATCGTCGACCGCTAGAATGGTTTTTACTCTATCAGGGTTTTGCGGCGATTCGGGAGCAAAGTGCTCCGCGACCGGCGCCGGTTGCGGGGATTCCGGCAGGGCATAAGAGTCATTGTGGATTTTTTGAACCCGTTCCGCGGTCACGGATTTAAGCTCGGCATCTTTGACGAGCGGTATGGTAAAGAAGAACTTTGAGCCGATTCCGG
>RPPU01000005.1 GCA_003819975.1 Desulfobacteraceae bacterium | reverse complement strand
TTTCAGCCCGAAGCACTTTATGGAGCAGACGCTGCAATTCAACGAAGGCATAACCGCCCAGGCCCGGAGCCAATTGGCGACTCACGATTACATGAGTTTCATATTCGGGCCGGTTTATTTCCGCCAGTAAAGCATGCAGCGGCTTGGATCGGCGTTCACCGGTCACGGTGCAAGCTTCGGCGGGTTCGGGACAATCATCCGGGCATTTAAAATCAGCAAAACTAATCAGCAAAGAACCGTCCTGACCATCCCAGGTATGGGGTAAGGCTGTCGGTGTTTCTTTTGGAATCGGCAGCAGTTTGACATAATACCCTTGATGTTTTTCCTGGAGATGGCGTTTTAACCATTCCAGGGCCAGATGAACCGGAATGGCGGGGACAATCATATTGGAAGGGTTGATCCAAGCATAATGGTCGGAAAGAAATTGAACCCCATCGGCTAAAACTTTAGTGACATTCAGATCGCTTATCTTTGCGAGTTGGTTTTCATCGCGATCAATAACCAGCAAGGGTTTTTGCGGTCCGGCATTCAGCATGCGGACAGCCCGTTCGCCGAAATGACCGGCTCCGATAATCAGGATTGCGTTTTCCGGTAAGGGACGGTCCAGTGGGGAAAAATTAATTTTGATATCAGACGCTGATGACATGGTGTTTTGAATAGCAGTTTTATTCTCTTATTGTTCTCTAACCTTGAACCGTGAACGGTGAACCCTGGAACTTAAATTATAAAAGCGTATGTTGGAGCAGGCCGTAAGCCGGGTTTTGTTTCCCGATCTCCTCACGGAGTACCGGGACAATGACCATTCCTCTAGTCCTGCCGTTACCGGCAGGATCGAGCGACCGACCCGGGGACTCGGACGGACCGCCCTCAAGCGCCCCCCTATTTGGTCTTGCTCCGGATGGGGTTTACCTATCTCCCGTTGTCACCAACGGGACTGGTGAGCTCTTACCTCGCCATTGCACCCTTACCCCGCACATGGCGGGGCGGTATCCTTTCTGTGGCACTGTCCTTCTTGTCGCCAAGACTGGGCGTTACCCAGCACCCTGTCCTGTGGAGCCCGGACTTTCCTCTCCTTTGCTTTTAAGGCAAAGCAGCGGTCATTTGTCCTGCTCCAACATACGCTTATTATATGTTTCTTGATCCGATTTATAAGCGGACTCCTGTCCGATTTTCAGGATCAAAAAACATTTAGTGCCTTATTGCGATAAGGTGTCCCCTTGGGTTTCAGCCGTGGGCGCCGGGTCAGGTTCTTGGGGGGCTTCCTGAAAAAACATGTCTTCGGCCCAATAGATGATCCGGTTGCAATGGGGACAAGTTACAAGGGCGTCACATTTTTTCAGTTCATTGAATTTTTGAGGCGGTAGACCCAAATGGCAGGTCTGGCAAACACCGGCGACCACGGCGCTGATGCCCCGACCATTGCGACGCTCTCTCAGAAATTGATATTTTTTGAGAAATTCGGCATCCGTACTTTGGCTGACGGCCAGGCGTTCCTGTTGCAGGTTCCGTAATTCCTTTTCCAAAGCCTGCATTTCCACGTCGATTTTAGTCTTATCTGTCTTGAATTGTTCTTTTGATTTTGTAAATGCCTCTTTATTGGAGCTGATTCTATTTTCCATAGTCTCGATTTTTTCCAGAATCTGCAGGGTCACTTCTTCAATTTGAAATTTATGATGTTTCAAGTCGTCGATCTCTTTGAGGACGGCACGGTATTCCTTGTTGGATTTGATATTAGCCAGTTTTTCATTGCTTTTTGCAACCTTGACGTCCAGATCCTGGGTGTCGCGTTCATTGACTCTTTTTTCTTTTTGAATGTTTTCCAAATTGGTTTGATCTTCCTGCAAGGCTGTTTCCAGGGCGTTTAGGGTCTCTTGCAGGGTTTGGACCTTTAAGGGGGTCTCTTTTTGCGCCTTGATAATGTTTTCAATGCGGTTATCGTATTCCTGAATTTTAATTAGATACTTGATTTTATCCTTCACTTTTAACCTCGCGATATTTTTAAATGCAAAAGGCGCATCTGAAAGAGATGCGCCTTTTGCCGAATTTAATTGGCTTTCCGGGGTCTCTGTATGTACCTATATGTTTTGCTTTATTTTTCACGGCATTAAATGGTGGGCCCACCTGGGCTCGAACCAGGGACCAACCGGTTATGAGCCGGTGGCTCTTCCAACTGAGCTATGGGCCCTATAAGTTTGTTAATTTCAATAAGCCATAAAATGCAATCTGATGGACGATTTGTCAAGAAAATTCACGGAATCCTTAAAGGTTTGACCAAAAAAAGGTTTTGGGCTTTGCGCCCAAAACCAAAAAGCGAATGCTTTTATTCATTGATCCCGCTTTATTTTTCAAGAAAACTGCGTAATTTTTTGCTGCGGCTCGGGTGCCGTAATTTCCGCAGGGCCTTGGCTTCAATCTGCCGGATCCGCTCGCGGGTCACATGAAAATCTCGGCCCACTTCCTCAAGGGTATGGTCCGATTTTTCGCCGATGCCGAAGCGCATACGTAAAACTTTTTCTTCTCTGGGGGTCAGGGTGGTCAGGACCTTGCGGGTTTGTTCACCCAGATTGAAATGAATCACGGCTTCACCGGGGGAGACCACCTTTTTATCTTCAATAAAATCGCCCAGATGGCTGTCCTCTTCTTCGCCGATAGGGGTTTCCAGAGAAATAGGCTCTTTAGCGATTTTCAAGACTTTACGAACTTTTTCAAGGGGGAATTCCATTTTTTCGGCGATTTCCTCGGGCGTGGGTTCGCGTCCCAATTCCTGAACCAGATAGCGGGAGGTTCGGATCAGCTTGTTGATGGTTTCAATCATATGCACGGGAATTCGAATGGTGCGGGCCTGATCGGCAATGGCCCGCGTAATGGCCTGGCGGATCCACCAGGTGGCATAGGTGCTGAATTTATAACCCCTTTGATATTCGAATTTATCCACTGCTTTCATAAGGCCGATGTTGCCTTCCTGGATCAGGTCCAAAAACTGCAATCCGCGGTTGGTGTATTTTTTGGCAATGCTGACCACCAGGCGCAGGTTGGCTTCGATCAATTCCCTTTTGGCCTGTTTGGACTTTTCGAGTTTTTCTTCAATGTTCTGAAGCGTTTCTTTCAGTTCGCGATAACCCATGTGCGTGCGGGTTCGGATGGATTCGGCTTGTTTTTCAGCCTTCTCCAGTTTGGATTTAAGCGCCATCAGATCGCTTTTTTTCATTTTCAAGGGGGTCAGAAGCTGATTGGCCTTGGAAGCGGAGGGGATCTGGCTCAGGTTCTTTTTAAGATAGGAAAGAGGCTTACCGCCGGCCGTAAGCATGCATTCGGTCATGGCTTTTTCCGCCTCTTCAAACTGGTCCACGATTTCTCTTAAACGGATGACCATGTAATCCAGTTGGGTTTTTTCAAGTTTGAAAGAACTCATCTGGTTGGCAATCTGTTCGTTGCATTCATCCAGTTTCACGATCCATTTTTTCTTATTGGCGGCCGAGCAGCCTTTTTTGGACATTTCGTGCCGATAGCTGCGGCTGTCCTGATGCAGTTTGTTGATGTTTTCCACCAACTGCAGAAGGGCGTCGCGTTTTTCGCCGATTTGGGCGTGGCTTTCCTCGTCTTCCAGGTCATTGATGACGTCTTTGATTTTGACCTTGCCTTCTTTCAGGCCGTTGCCGAGCTCAATGATGTATTCGATGCCGACACAGCATTTCAGCAGGGCTTTCAGGCCTTCTTTTTCGCCGGCTTCGATTCTTTTGGCGATTTCCACCTCTCCGTCCCGGGTCAGCAGGGAGATGCAGCCCATTTCCTTCAGATACATTTTAACGGGATCGGAAAGCCGGCCGCCGGTGTCGGCGGCTTCGGTTTGAAAAGTTTCTTTTTCCAAAGTTTCTTGTTGCTTCTTTTTCAGCTTCTTCGATTTTTCAAGTTCTTCTTTTGAGGCTTCGTCAATAACCAGGATGTCGAGTTCTTCAAACATCATCATGAGGTCATCGAGATATTCGGAAGTGACCACTTCATCCGGAAGATCGTCATTCAGCTCTTCATAGGTGATGTACCCTTTGTCTTTACCGCTATCGATTAAGCGTTTCAAGTTTACCATTTCGGAATTATTTGCCATTAAAAGACCTCCAGAAAGGTTTAGAAGTCAAACCACGGCCTTAGGCGGGCCGGCCTTTGACTTTTTTTAATTTAAGAATCCGATTCAGGCTTTCAAGGTCCCCGTCCTGACGGGCCTTGCTAATCGAATCATTCAGGTTTTTTTTAAGAACCCGATCTTCAAATTCCTTAAGAGCCTGTTCCACCATGGTTTCGGAATAGATGGAGGGGGCCAGCATGGCTTCGCGTAGATATTGGCCGGCCGGTTTGGTTTCCATTTTTTCCAGAATATCCGCAGCGGAAAAGGGCCTTTTTTCTTTATATAAATCGACCATTTGATCGAAGATCTCAATAACAAACGGATGAGCCAACAGGGTTTTTACCTCACAACGGATTAAATCCTGAATAGCGCCGGGGTGATGAATGAGCAAATTCAGCAGAGGCATGTCGTCACCGGCAATGGCATGGGAGGAACTTAACCTCTCCCGCAGGGCTTTATTTTTGTCACCCACGTTGCGGGGGTCGTTCCATTTCTGAAGTTCCCGTATAATACCGGCTTCAGCCACGCCGATCTTGGCTGCCACGCGCCGGATATAGTAAGATTGCTGGGCGGCATTATCCAAAGAAAGCAAAATAGGTATGATTTCCTTTAGGGTTTCAATTTGATTCTCGATCATTTCCCCGCTTTTGGAGACCTTCAGATCAAGGTAAAAATCAAACATGGGGACAGCGCGATCCAGCAGCGCATTAAACCCGGCCAAGCCATGCTTATTGACAAAAGTGTCGGGGTCATCGTTATCCGGCAGGATCATGACTTTGGCAGGCAACCCTTCGGCCAGAAAAAGAGGCAGACTTTTCATGGTAGCGGTTCTGCCGGCCATATCCGAGTCGAAAACCACGAGCGCTTCTTTGATATAGCCTTTCATAAGCCGGATATGGTCTCTGGTCAGGGCTGTTCCCAAGGTAGCGACCACTTCGGAAAATCCGTGTTTGCGAAGGGCCAACACATCGGTATAGCCTTCCACGATAACCAGACGTTGTTGTTCCCGCGCTTTTTGAACGGCTTTATGGAGCCCATAAAGCGTTTTACCTTTTTGAAAAATGGGGGTTTCCGGTGAATTCAGATATTTGGGCAGGGAATGGTCCAAAACCCGGGCGCCAAACCCTATGACCTGGCTTTTGATATTAAAAATTGGAAACACGACCCGACCCCGGAAGCGGTCATAATAGCCACGGCCTTTTTCCCTCGGGATGATCAGACCGGCTTCGGCCGCTTTGGCCAGATCCTGGGCTTTAAAATGACCGGAAAGATTATCCCAGGCATTAGGGGCATAACCAAGCTTGAATTCCATGATGATCTCTTTAGGAATGGATCTTTTGGCGACATAGTTGCGGCCCGGTGAACCTTTATTGGAATTCAACAATATATCATGAAAATACCCGGCAGCGGTTTCGTTAATCTGCAACAGGATGTCTTTTAATTCCTTGGTCTTTTTTTCAGCCGGATCAAAGGTTCCTTTGGGCATTGGCACATGATATTTTTCCGCCAAATCCTCAAGAGCTTGGGGAAAGGAAACTTTGTGGTATTCCATCCAAAAGCCGAAGATGTCGCCCCCCTTTTTACAACCAAAGCAATGGAACATCTGTTTGGCGTCGTTCACAGTGAATGAAGGATCCTTTTCAGAATGAAAGGGACATAGACCAATATGATTCTGTCCGGCTTTTTTAAGCTGTACATATTGGCCTATCAGGTCCACGATATTGACAGCATTTTTGAGCGTTTCTTTTGCCGATTGATATGAATCCATAAGAATCATCGCCCGCAATGCCTGGAATAGGTTGCCTCTGTGTTAATTTTCAGTCACAATTCCAGGTTTCTAGAATGAAAAAACCCCTTCAATCAGAGAAGGAGTTTTTTAAGAACCCGGTTTTTTCGCATAAATCATGAACCTTATTATTGAGCAGCAAGATAATATATCTGAATATCCCTTAAATGAGGTTCTGAAAGCATAGAATGTAATAACCGGAATGCCAAAGGGATATTGAGGAGCCAAGTCAACTCAAAAGTCGTTTGGCGATTTCATTCACCTCTTTTCCTTGCGCTTTTCCCCCAAGACGGGCCATGGCCGCTTTCATAAGCTTTCCAAGGTCTTTTACGCCGCTGGCGGATAATTCGGCCAGCACCTCTTTGATCGTTTTTTCGATCTCAGCAGGACTCAGTTGCGCGGGAAGATATTGAGAGAGGATTTTTATTTCATTTTCTTCCTTGGAAACCAAATCCTCGCGGTTTCCTTGGTGAAAGCCTTCGATCGCCTCTTTAGATTTCCTGATCATCGATGAGATAATGGATTGAATATCTTCATCTTTTAAAGACCCGCGGCCTTTTTCGACCTCTTTGTTGGTAATTGCGGCTTTTAGCATTCTGAGACATGAGGCGCGGGCCGCATCCTTAGTTTTAAGGGCTTCACGTAAGTCGATGGTGATTTGTTCAATGAGATTCATAATATAAATACCTAAGTACGATTGTAAGCCGGTGGGCGAATAATTTTTTTCCTATCGACAACCCGGGATTTCTAAAAATTTACTTTACCAGCACCGGCTCTTAAGAATCGAATCGTAAAATTCCAAAAGGCTTATTTCGGAAAACCCCATGTCAAAATGGTTGAACTGAGCGTTTAAAGATTAAACGTATAAAATACAAAATATTTATAAAAAGTCAATCCATATTTTTAAAAATATCGAAATTTAATCAAAAATAGGGTCGTTTGTTTCATGTAGACTAAAACGCGTTGGAAAGGCTTATGCGGGAAGATTTTTTGGTGGAGATGGGGGGGTTCGAACCCCCGGCCTGTGCATTGCGAACGCACCGCTCTCCCAGCTGAGCTACATCCCCAGTTTCCGTCTGCATTTTAATGATTTTTCATTATTTTTCAATATTAATTTTTATATTTTTTCGATCCTTTGGATCGAAAAAATATTTAGTTTTTATTCGTCGCATTGGGTTGAGCTATTTTTTCCGCCAAGGCTTTTTCCGCCATGGCTAAACCTATGTGGGCCGGTCTAAATTCGGGGTTAAGATGCAGCGCTTTTTCAAAAGCCACTTTGGCTTCCAAAGGGCTGCCCAATTGTAGTTTTAACCGGCCTTTTATATCGTACAGCGACCACAAGACAATATCACCGTTGAAATGATTAATCGCTTTCTCAAGGTAATCGTTGGCTTTTTGATAATCCATTTTTAAGGGGGTGACATAAAAAAGACAGGCCTTCAGATTGAAAGCGGTGTTGAGGGGATCATACGCAAGGGCCTTTTCTATAGTTTCTTCGGCATTTCTTAATTCCAGTTGCGATCTTTGATATTGCTTTTGATTATAAAGATAAAGTGCAAAATCGAGGTGCGGGTCGTATTTGCGTATGGTCATCTCCGCCCGCAGAGGATCAATCGCCGTAATTTTGCAAAAACCGATCAGCAGGATGCATAACAAAGCAATCAGCAAAGCATTTCCGGGGGATTTTTTAAAAGTTTTGAGCTGGAGCAATTGAAAGTGAGTCAAATAAATTCCTTCCAGGATGCCCATCATCAAGGCGGCCAGAAACATGGTGGTATTAACCCGGAACGGAAAAAAGAAAATACTGGCGCCCATGATGGCGATCACACTGGAAAAGGCCGTTGCCGCGATCAGGCGGGTTTCCGTTTCCAGGTTTACATTGCGGATAATCAGCCACCCATGACGTAAAACGATGACAAGGAAGAAAAACAAGGCAAAAGCAAGTAATATTCCGCCTTCGCTGAATACTTCAATCAGATCATTATGGGCTTCACGGGGCTTGGGTTCGGGGTAGTCTTTAAAAAAATCGCCGGTTCGTTCGTTGATTTCGGCCTGGGCTTCGTAAACCATGTTTCGGTAAGACCAAAATCCATTACCGAACAAGAGCGTCGAGGGGGTTTTTTTGAGAAGTTGCCAGACAGAGGGCCAATATTTATTGACTCTCAGGTGGAAAGTGTCGGAGGTGAATATGCTGTTAAAAGAAAAAGTATTGCGTATCTTGGGTACTTTATAATAGAGAACTGAAGAGATAATAAGAGTCAATGAAAACAGAATGATAAAAAGATACTTCGCTGCTGAAGTAAATTTTACTTTTATCTTTAATGTTATTAAAACAAAGACAGGTAGGGCAATTAAAAAAGCGAGCCATGAAGCCCGGGCTCTGGCTATCATGAATGTGAATGAAACGACGATTAAAAGAAAATAAGTAAGCGTGGCAATGAAGATTTCATTAAAATTGGCATTTTTTATTTTTTTAAATGCGATTATAGAAAGAAAAAATAATATAAGAACCGGAAAGAGCAAATAAGCCCCTAAATGGTTGGAATTGCCTATCGTGCCCACGACCATCATTCCGGGGCGACCTTTATAAAAAATAAAAATATCAAAAAATTGCAACAAAGTAACGAATGCCACGAACAAGCCGGCCAGGGCTGCGGCCATCAGAATCCAAAAGGCTTTTTTTTGGTCAATATGGGTAGCGGTAATGTAAAATACAATTAAACAACTCACGTGCATGGCAGCCGCCAGGCAGGTGTAATAATAGTTTTTGGTATAAAAAAGATTAAATCCGTTCAGTAATAACAGGAAAATCAGTATCTTGGGGGTTTGGGAGTTTGAAATGGTTACCGGTTTTCCTCTTAAGAGTTGAACGGCATATAAACCTATTAAAAGAGCGGCGCCGCAAACCAGGAGTAGGGTTTTGGGTCTTTCAAAGGCATTCTCCAAAATGGTAGTTTTAAAGATAAAAGCGGGTATAAGCAAGGTCAAAACCAGAATAACGAGATAATAGAAATTGAATTTAGAAGTGTCTTTATCTTCGGTAACTATCGGGGTTTTCATTTTTTCCGGTTTTGGCATAAAAAAATCCTTTTCTTAAAATTTTTTTAAAAAGATCGAGGATCAACTCCTTAATATTGAAAGAGAAATAAGATGTCAACTGTTATTAAAAAGGCGGGATTCGTCGGATGGGCAGCGCTTGGGCTTGTCGCCGGACCGATAAAGTGCGGCCGTGAGGTCACTTCCGTCACCGGCAAACCTTACGGAGCGAGCTGTGCTTTTGATCGTCCCTTGTCGGCTAACTATTTGCAGGCCGCGGAAAATTCTCGGATTGGCCCGCGATTGATGCACCCCGTATCATTTTAGGCGCTTAGCTCAACCATATCGACCTGGGGATTTCTAAAAATAAGCCTTTTGGAATTTTACGATTCGATTCTTAAGAGCCGGTGCTGGTAAAGTAAATTTTTAGAAATCCCGGGTTGTCGATAAGAAAAAAGTTTAAAATCAACCGGCCCCTATCATACGGATTTATCCCGGCGCTTTTCACTGGAACTCCTGTTCCGGCTGGCCGGAATTCATTTTTTATCGATTCTCGATAAAAAATTTAAGTGATGCAAACCCGCCTTACTTCATTCAGATCAATAATGCCTTGCAAAACTTTCGCAATACCATCCTGTCGTAAATTAGTCATGCCGTCTTTTCTGGCTTGTTCGGTCAATACTTCGGTGATCTCTGCTTTTTTAATCATTTTTTTTATGGGAGCGGTCCCTTCCATTAGTTCGTGAATGGCTAAGCGTCCCCTATAACCCGTATTGGAACAAGTGGCGCAGCCCACCGTGCGATAGAGCGATGTTTTAGAATTCAAGATGAGCCCGGAATTCTGAAAATCTTCTTTACCATAGTATTGGAGAATATCTTCGATTTCTTCTTCAGAGGCGGAATAGGCTTCTCGGCAATTGGTGCATAAACGCCGTACCAAGCGTTGGGCCAAAACACCACGGAAGGAGTCGGAAAAATTTAGGGCGTTTAAACCCATATCCAAAATTCTGGTGATCGTTTCCGGCGCGCTGTTGGTATGAAGCGTGGAGAGAACCAGGTGGCCGGTCAAAGAGGCTTCAATAGCGACGGAAGCTGTTTCATGATCCCGCATTTCGCCAATCATAATAATATCCGGGTCCGCTCTTAAAAAGGAGCGCATGACTCTGGCGAAATCCAAACCGATCTTAGGGCGCACTTCAACCTGTCGCAATCCCATCTGAGTAATTTCAACGGGATCTTCGGCCGTCCAGATTTTGACGCCGGGTTTGTTGATATAGTTAAGAATAGCATGGAGCGAAGTCGTCTTTCCGGATCCCGTAGGGCCGACCGCCAGAATGAGGCCGAAAGGCTGATTAATGACTTGTTTGAGAATCGTTAAGTTTCGTTCGCTTAACCCCATATCATTGATTTGGATGGCGCCGGCTTTTCCTAAAATACGCAGAACCGCGTCTTCGTAACCGCCGGCGGTAGGCAAAGTGGCGACCCGGATTTCGAAGACCGGAATGCCTTTGCGCTTGAATTTTATTTTACCGTCTTGAGGAAGCCGTCTTTCGGCGATATCCAGGCCGGACATAATTTTAATCCTGGAGATGAGGCCTTTGATCATCGAGTTGGGAACTTTGATATATTCCTGACATACGCCGTCCATGCGAAAACGAATGGAGGTGCTTTTCGTGATCGGCGACGGTTCAATATGGATATCGGAGGCGCTTTTGCGGTAAGCGGCCACAATGCATTGGTCGACGAGCTTAACCACTTGACCGGAGGCTTCGTCGAATTCTTCCGATCCTTCTTCTCTTTCTTCTTCTTCTTCAAAAGTGATATCCGAAATAAAATCGTCCATTTCATCCATGGCCACATCCGGTTGCTCGGTCGGTGCATTCATGCCTATGGAGTTGTCATCGAAAAAACGGTTGATATACGCCTCGATGTCTTCTTTGAATCCGACAACGTAGTTAACTTTGCGGGCTTTAATCAGGGATTTGATGCTGTCGGTTTTGGTTAGATTGCCGAGGTCATCGACTAAAATTTCCACTTGGCCTTTGTTCCATGAAAGCGGCACCCACGTGGATTGAACCAGGAAGGCTTTTTTTAAATTACCCATCAGTTCAATGGGCGTCGGCGTCTGGGGGTCAAACGCTTTAAAGGGCACCCCGTAATAAAGGGAGAGCGACTTGCCGATTTCTTCTTTGGCGAGTTTGTAGTGTTGCATCAAAATAAATTCAACGCTTCTTTTTGATTTTTTCGCGATATTCAACGCGTTTTTCAATTGTTCAATATTGATGAGTTTTTGGTTCAGAATATATTCATATTTGGACCCGGTTGTGGCCGGTTGTTGCGGCTTTAATGAAATTAATTTTTCCTGAATTTCCTTGCTTTGCGGAAATAGCGTCTGAGCGGATTGGAAAAGATCCACGGCCAGTTTTTCTTGGCCGCGTTTTTCCATTTCCAATCCGAAAACGAAAATGGTTTTTCCGGCTTCCTTAGGGTCTGTTATTTTTTGTTGTATCAGTTTTTTAATTTTTTGGACAGCTTGATCCGGAGGCAATGCCTTTAAATTGCATTCGATATATTCCAAGAGGTATTTTGCGAGAGGGTAATCCGTATTAACGACTTTTTCATATTCACTTAGGGCTTCCGTGTAGAGTCCAAGTTCTTTAAATGCCGAGGCGCTGTCAAGGGTAATTAAATTATTATCGCCACTTGTTAAAGATTTTTTTATTTGAGAGATTTCTTCTGTCGAAAGATTTTTCTTGTCGACTTCTTCTTCGGTTTCTATCTCTTTTTTTATGGAGATGATTTCTTTTTGGATTTTTTCGCGTGAAACGGGATCGAGGTCGGGGGTGTTGTTCAATATTCCTTGAAAAGTACTCATGGATTCGGTAAACAGTCCCATGATGCGATAAGTTTCCGCTTCTTTCATTTTAGCTTCATAATCGATTTTACGCTTGGGTTGCGCGTTACTCATTTTTTAAAACCTTGGCTACAAGTTGACTGGTTTCTTCGATATCCAAAGGTTTGGTTAAGTATCCTTTAAGCATCTTTCGGATACGGTCATCCAAGCCATCCGGGCCTTCGTTTTCATAACCGGAAACAATAATGATTTTTGCATTTGCGTCAAACGAAAGAATCATCTGGGCAGTGGTTAAGCCATCCAGACCCGGCATATTCCGGTCGAGTAAAACAAGATCCGGTCGCTGTTTCTTATATTGTTCAATGGCCGTTTCTCCGTTTCCGACCGCGGTTGTTTGATAGCCGAGACTTGTAAATAGTTCGGCGATAGGCTCTAAAAGTAATGAGTCGTCATCGACAATCAATATCTTTTCCCCGGAACCGTTTATTATTTTAGGCATAGGATTTTTATAATTATAATTTGATGTTTCTAAACGCGGCAACAGGACTTCAAAAGTGCTTCCCTTGCCCAAATGTGAAGTGACGCGAATTTCACCCCCTATGTCTTTCACGATACCATAAGCCGTGGAAAGACCCAGCCCCGTGCCTTTCCCCGGCTCTTTGGTGGTGAAAAACGGATCAAATATTTTCGGAATAATTTTATCATCCATTCCGACGCCGGAGTCCGTTATCGATATAACAATTTTATTTTTTATTTCTTTTGTCCGAATATCGAGAAGCCCTCCTTCCGGCATGGCATCCCGAGCATTGGTGCAGAGATTCATGAAAACCTGACTGAGCGCAGAGCGGTCGGCATACACGGGAATGACATCCGGCCATTTCGTTCGTAGGGTGATATGTTTGTTGAAAGATTGAGCGATAATATGATGCGTTTCATTTAGGATTTCCGATAAATTGACCACGGCCTTCTGATCACTAGGCGTTTTTCTGGAAAATTTAAGCAGATCGGCGATAAGGTCTGAACCCATCTTGCTTAATTTAAGTATTTCATCCGTATATTTTTGCAATTCGGGGATCTGTTTGTATTTCATTTGTATCAGCTGGCTATAGCTCATCGTGCCGGATAAAATATTACGGAAATTATGCGAAATGCCGCTAACCAGAACGCCCATGGATTCCATGCGCTGCGCATGTCTCAATTGCGCTTGAAGTTTGATACGATCGGTGACGTCTCTTATTAAACCTCTTGATACAACTTGGCCATTGGGTAAGGTTACGATCCAATTACGAAAGTTGCCGATTTTTTCTTCGCCATCTTTGGTGATGATACGCATCAATCCTTCAGACTTGTTATTATTTTTTAGCTGATCAAAATGGAAATAAAATTGATGACGGTAGCGCTCGGGAATTAACTCGGGAATCGTTTTTAAAAGCAATTCATCTTTGCTGTAACCCGTGGCCTTTTCAAAAGCAGGGTTCACTTCCAGAAACCGACCGTTCATATCATGTAAATACCAGGCATCGTCGATATTCTCAAAAATATCGTGATATCTATCTTCGCTTTCCTTGAGTTCTTTAACGGATGCTTCATGTTCAATGGCTTTGGTCAGGAAATGCGCAACCGAACGGATAAAATGAATGGTTGTGTCATGCCAAATGCTCTTGGAACCGGGTGATTCGAAAATCAAAAAACCATGAAAAGATCGGTTAACCATAAGGGGTTCAATTAGAACCGATGCATGTGCGTGTGTCATGAATTGAGCAAGAAGGGGGAAATCTCCGCTTGTTCCAATCAGTGGTTCTCCTAATGAGAGATTCCGATAAAAAGCAGGGAAAATGGATTTAAAAAAAACAGGCTTGGCGGCAACGGATTGAAGGGAATTGAAATTTTCCGCGTAACGCCAATGAGCTTTTAAAGCTACCTGGATATCTCCGCCGGGGTCCTTCGCATTTTCAAACCAATAAGCGGAAGGCGTTCCGATGCTTTGGCAGGTCATTTTTAAAATTTCAATAATTTTGTTGCGGATTTTATCGCCCCTTAAAAGCAAAGAAGCGATGGAAGATAGGGTTTCAAAATATTGATTGAGTCTGGCAAGTGACGTCGCATCGTTAAGCGTTATCAAAATGGTGAGAAAATCTTCACGGCCTTGGAGAACCGTACAGGTTGCTTTGTACTGAACGATGTTTTTTTTGGAAATATTCGACGGTCGCCAATCAAAGGCATAATCCAATCGCTTGTTCCCTTTGTGAGAGCGGGTAAGCGGACAGCGGGTGCAGGGTTTGTTTTTATTAAAAAAGAGGTCATAGCATTTTTTACCGATAATCTTCTCCTGCTCAAATTGAAAAAGAGAATTAAGATATTGATTTATTTTCGTAATGGAGAAATCATGATCAAGGATCATAAGGCCTTCAGCCAAATTATCCGGAAGGCAAACAAAGTCATTCTTAGGGAAGATCCTTCCCTGTTTGGCAGGCCGAGTATTCAAATATAATTTCAACCCCGTTTTTTTAATAGGGATCTGATTTAGTTTATTGATTGTTTTATTTTTAGGTGGTTTCAATACGCTGCCCATAAGAACTATTTTTTACGTTTAAAGAGGCTGCTAAATCCTTTGGAAGCCTTGTCCGGCACCAAAGAGGGCAAGAGGATGTCGCAATTCAATCTGACCATGGCAACCGGCGCAAAAAGGCCCATGCAGACAATGAGATAGCAAGCCAGGGCTTTGCGGATATATAATCTTTTATTTCCAAAAATGATATCCGCTTCGCGTATGGCGGAAAGCGAATCTATGAAAGGTTTCCATGAAATGCTTTCAAGTGTCCCGGATAGTTCGTTGGAAAAATCGTCGTAAATTAATTGACCGTCAAAAGAGAAAACCATTACTCCTTCGACATCTTCTGTTCCCATAATATCTTTAAAAAGTTCTTTCATGATTTTCCGCCTGCCTTAAAAAAATAAAAAGGTTTGTGGATTGGAATAAAAATCTAATCCATTAAAGTTTGCAACAGCCGATCTTTGGGGCTTTTAGGGTTAACCGTGATTACGACTGTAGATTTGTCCGGCATAAGGATAAAATCGGAAGCCTGCCCAATATCCAGGTAGGCCACTTTAAAATCCTTGGCATTAAGAATTTTATTAAGCTCGATAAATTTTTTAATTAAAGGGTCCCAAGACTTGTCTTGATAAATATCGATCACACCACTGCGTGTTCCGAATTCTTTGTTTAATTTTACACGCAGAATTTCGGTCATGGCCCGGGACGGAGCCTGTTCTTCTTTCGGTTTTGGCGGCGGTTCTTTCGAAGGCTCTTTTGGGGCGAGCCCCGGAGTTACGGCTTCTTTTGCGGGTTTAGCATGGGTCGGTTCCCCCTGCTCCATAGGCGTTTTTGGGGGCGTTTTCGCGGCTAGTTTGCTTGCTTCGGCCTCTTTCAGCTTTTGTTTGTTTTCGTCTTTGATTCGCATGGCATCCAATAGAATGGCTTGAAGCTCGCCTTGAATTTTCTTTTCTTGGATCGGGCAATCATTTTGAATGGATAAGGTCACATTATCCCAAGAGAAAATATCAAGGGCGGCATCTTTACCCTGCAAGTTATTGGTGCGTGCGTCAAGTAATTCACCGTCTTTGAAAAATAAAACGCCGTTTTGACCGCTGTTTTTATCCAAAAGTCGAATGGTGCAGCTTTTTTGTTCCACCTCGATAAGTTGTAAAAACATTCCGGAAGAAACCCCATGAAGCGTGCCGCCTTCCGATTCCTTGCGAAGCGTCGTGATGATTTTTTTGGCCAAATCATCGACCATAAACGGTTTTTCTATCCAACCAACCGCTCCACCTTCTTGGGATCGTTTTTCCAAATCAGGAGTGCCGTAGGCGGTAATGATGATAACCGGAATTTCAGGGTAATGCTCCATGATAAAAGAGAGTACGGCAAACCCGTTCACTTTGGGCATTTTTAAATCGGTTACCACCAGAGATATCGGAGTGGCTTTAAGCTTGTCAATGGCGCTTTGACCGTCATGAGCCATGATAATGGAAAAAGATTCATTGTATTTTTCAAGGCCGTCATTCAAAGAAAGCAGCATTTCCTGATCATCATCAACGATTAATACTTTTTTAATCATCAAACATCTCCTATTGATTAAGAAGCTTTATCGATATCGACAATTTTAACGCCGGCGACGTAATCCATGGATTTATATTTTTTGATGCCGCTGACTTTTTTCGCGATTTCATTGACTTTTTTTATTTGATTATGAACTTTAATCACTTTTTGATAGTTCGGATCAGAGGGCTTTAGATCGGCTAAAACTTCATTGAGTAGATTATTGATAATGGTGAGAGGTTGGTTCAGTCGATGGGCAACCCCTCCGGCCATTTCAAGAACCCCTTGAAATTTTTCCCGGCTCAATTCAGCCCGTTGTTGCATGATTCTTTTGGTTGCATCGCGCGCGATTGCCTTGATGTAGTCAAGTTTCCCTTCTTTTTTTATGGCAAAAGCATGAATTTGAATATGATGTTCTTCTCCTTTGCCGTCCACAATGGTCAAAAACCCTTCTTCCCTGCTGTTGTTCACGATATTGTCGATAAAATGAGAAAAAAAGTTTTTAAACTGGGGAGAGATGAAATCCAAAAGAGATTTATTGAGGAATTTATTTTTGGGGTAGTCAAATAACTTGCACCCGTTTTCATCAATATCCAGGATTTCTCCCTTAGGGCTTAGAATAATACTGAAGAAATTCGTATCGTTTATGGCATCTGAAAAATAGGATTTTGCTTCTTTTTCCTCAATCTCGGCGGTGATATCCCATAAAATACCGTCGATAAAAACAACAATGCCGTCTTCATCGAAAATGGCTTTAGCCGTGTCGGCGCACCAGATAGGGGTATCGTCTCTTTTTTTTAATGGAAGGGGTAAGCCTTCCACAAACCCTCTGGATAATAAAGCGTTAAGGAAACCGCCCCGTTCTTTGATGTCTCGATAAAGATTAATGGCTGAATAATCGGTTAGTTCTTTTCTGGAATCAAAGCCGAAGATTTTTGCAAAAGTCCGATTGCAAAAAATGATTTTCCCTTCAAAAGTTGTACGATAAATTCCGATGGGGATATTATCCATCAATTCAACGTACCACCAACTGGGCTTGTCGGAAAAAATTATTTTAGAATCAACTTCCATTTTTAAATTGATATTCCTAAAAAAAAAGAATAGAACTATTTAAATCCATTCGTGAAATAAAGCATCTGAAGAAACAAGGTGGAATAATTTCTCTCAAGCATAATTTGAAAGTTCAATAGAATATTTTTGAGACCAAGGTTTTATGGTTGAAAGAAAATGATCGGAAATCTCCAGCTCTTTAGCTAATTCCATGATCGATTCATAAATGGCGCCGGATAATGACTGTTCAGGTATTTTCGCGTTGAAAGTTATTTTTTTATTGGAGTATTTAAAATCACCGGAGAAGGGGTCCAGAAAAGGATATTTTTCCACTTTTTCGAGGAATTTTTTCTTTAAAACCGTATCAAAATCCTTTTTAATTTTTTTATTGGATTTTATGGTCCTCTCAAAAATATCCAATAATCCTTCTAATTGCATGGAAAGAGCGACGGTTGCCGCCGGATTAGGCTCAGGAGTTTTCGGTCTGGGTTCTGCAACCGTCACGGCAGCCGGTTTCGCTTTTTTTAATTCAACTTTTTCCATTTTTTGAATTTTATTAGGGATGTTAATGCTTCTGACATTAAAAGTACCGCCTGAAGATTTCGTTTTTTCAACTAGTTTTTTCCAGCCGGTTGCCGAATCGTCCAATTCGCCTTTTTTCCAGGAATAGGAGCCGCCGATAATTTGTCCGCTATTAAAGAAAACGAAACCGCTCTCGTTGCTTTTGCTGATGAGGACATCAATATACCCGGTCAGGTTTTCCGAAGACATTTTTTTGATCAGACCTTCAAGGTCGGTAAATTCCGTGCTAAGGCCTTTATAGATATCTTTGGCATTAGCGAGATTGGCCCAAAAATAGATATGCTCGGGATCCAATTGGTAGATTTTTACGGCAAAATTTTGTTCAGAAGCCAATTTAATCAAATGGTTGACCGCATTGAGGCCGTCGATTTTTTCTTCTTTGCTCTCTAAAATGGCGTTTAAAATTTCATCTTTATCGAAATAGATAGCCCCTTCGGCTCTGACCGATTGGAAATAAACAGAACCGGTTCCCAGTTCGCCTTGATAATGTTCAATGAGCTTCTCAATATTTAAATAGTAGGTATTTAAATTTTCTTGAATTTTTTGGCCAATCGGTAAAAGAATCATCGCAAACCTCGTTATCCGTTAAATTTGAAAATGATCAGACCTGTTCGGTTATTTACGTCGGCGCAATCGTTCAATGGAAATACGAATACTATCTTGCATACGACTAATGGCATTACCCAAATCGCCGATTTCATCGTTGGATTTGATAATAATTTCCGCTTCCAGGTCGCCAACGCTGATTCTTTCGGTCAGATCGGTCAACGATTTTATCTTTGACGTCAAACTACGTCCATACCAGAAAGTGATGGAGCCGATCAGGATTAAAATAATGAGAGAAATGTAGATAATGTTATTTTGTGTTTGTTTGCTGGTTAGGCGGGCACTTGTCTTCATTTGATCGATTTCCACCGTAAATTCGTCCATATAAGTCGTAGCCGCGACATAATAAGGGGTGCCGATAACCGGGGTACAGACCATAAATTTTGATCGGTAGCTTCCGTCTTTTTCTAGCCAGTCATAATAACCACTAGACTCTTTACCATTTTTACCGACGCTAAGAATAGCCCAAAATTTAGGGAGTTTACTGCTCAAATTTCTTAAATCCGTACCGACAACGGCCGGATTAGAATGAATCCAATTCGTATAAGCCCCACTGTCTTTATCTTCGGCGACATGCATGGCCGTATAGCCCGTTTTACCGACCTGTTGCATGGCTAAAGTCTTAAAATAATCATCTTTATAAAACTGTTCCGGTTGCATGCTGGGATGGCTTTCAAGATATAATCGCACCTGGCCGGCAACGGCATGAGCTTTTTCAGCAATGATCTGTTCGGCTAATTTTTTAACGGCATCGGTGCTCTGGCTGATTAAATTTAAAGAAAGGTCGTTGAAATTTCGCAGATAAAAATATCCTTCCACCGCGATTAAAATGATCGGAATCAGAAAGAAAAAAACAAATAAGCGGCTACGTAGGCCGAAACGTAATTGCTTATTTGTCCGGGCTGCTGAAAATTCCGACGGTGTGTCTCCCAGGTTGATTTCATCAGAAGAAGAACTAATTGGAGGAGGTTCAAAGGCTTCAGAAGCGGTATCGAGTCCGGAAAAATCATTTTCGTCCATATTAAAAGAAGAAGGTGAGTCGTCTGTGTCGGAGGAAGGCTTCGTGATGATTATGGTTTCACCGCAAGCTTTGCATTTGGATTTGACTTGCGGGTATTCCATTTTTTCAAGGTCTATGTTATAGGTTTTATTGCAGCCTTCACATGTGATTTTCATCGTAAGACTCCTGTATAAATATTTATTAAATAAGAGCTAAAATTAAAAGTTATTTGCCATCGGAGAAAAGATCATCGCAACCGTCAATATCCCTTCTCGTTGATTTTTTTAATCATATTTTGCTTAAATTCGACACGCTGTTTGTCGCGTTGGATTTGTTTCGAGAGGATATCTACGAGTTCAGCAGCGCGATGGCTCGGAAAGCGAGCCAACGTGTGTTCTAAATCAGCTACCGCATCTTCAATCAATACACGCGCGATGGGGCCGGTGGCTAAAGATAACTGGGCATTCAGGTATTCAAAAAAATCTTTATCGAGCATGGGAGTTGCATCTTCGGCCAGCTCGATCAGGTTCAACTGCAGGAGTTTGGTGATGTACGCTTTGATCGTGGAAAGATTTAACCCCATATTTTTGGCAATAACGCTGACACGTTTTTTACCGTCTAACTCCAGTAAAAGCGCCAGCACTTGTCCATCTAGGGAGACTTCCCCAACGTTCTTTTTAATGATGCGTTTAAATACCATTGTGGAGATGTCGCTGGACAGAATATCCATTATATGACCTCCCAATAATAAAAACAGACTGCATAAGAGTTGTTATTCATTCAAGACCTGCAAATAAGTCGGATAAGGTTTTTTTGCTCCATTTCACTTATGTTGCTTTTCTGTGATGAGTACTGCCTAAAATTCATGAACCTTCCCGCCATAGTTTTAATTCGGCCCTTAAGGCCTGGAATTCGGTTTTGATCACTTGTTTGATTTCTTCTAAGGCGATGGCAAAGGCCTCATGTGGGGATAATTTTCCTGTTTCCTCGAGTTGAGTGTCGGGCCGAAATTCAACCGCCGGTTTATCCGGCTTTTTAATGGACGCCGGTTTTTTCTCGACAATTTCTTCTTCAACATCTGCTTCTGCCTTTGAATCGAATTCGATTTCAAGCTCTTCTTCCGGCTCCGCGTTAAATTCAATTTCTTCCGCCGGTTCTTGAAATAAAGCTGCTTTGGGCACCGACGCCGTTTTTACGGGAATGTTCATTTGGGTTTCATCCCCTTCGTCGTCTTCGTCTTCTTCCATCATCAACGGTTCAACCGCTATTTTGCTTTTTACCGCTTGAGCTCGAGCGGCTTTTTTCGCGGCAATTCCTTTTTTCAGCGTTTTAAAATTTTTAATCTCGCTCAGCAGTAATTTCTCTTTTTGTGAGCCGGATAGATCTTGAGACACTAAAACTTTTTCGAGGCCATTGTAGGTTGAATTCAACAGTCGGGTTGCGTCGGGATGCGAGTCGGATTTATTGTTTTTAATGTATTTGGCGACCGAACGCAGGAGTTGAAAAAATAAAATGACCACTTTATCCTCTTTATAGGACTCCTTAAGATTATCAACTTGAGCGATAAAGCGATCCATGATCTCGTCGTTAATCTCCCAATCAATGGAAAGAACAATGGCTTTTAAATCGTTGAGGGCAGAGTTGTCAAACGAGACATCATCTTTGATGAAAGTCGATTCTTCGTCTTTGCCAAAAAGATCTTCCAAACGAGATTCCAATTCGCTGGTTACGGAGTTGTTACGTTCCATAATTAACTCTTCCTCCTGCTATTTTAGCTCTTTTTCCAAAGAAGCCATTGTTAATAAAATGATTTTTTTCATGGTTTGGACTACGTTAGTCCCCTTAACGGCGCTTGCTTCGAAAGACGGCGCTTTCAATTTGGAGTTGAGGTCTTTTTCCAGCACTTCAAAAGGGATAAGCGGAATATGTTGTTCGGCCAGATCCCTTTTGTTGTATTGAAGAACCAACGGGGTTTTAAAAATACTTTTGTTGTAGGTATGAAGGTTTTCTTCAAGGTTTTTCAAAGAAAGGATGTTTTTTTCCCGACGCATAGCCATCGAATCAGCCACATACACAATTCCGTCTACGCCTCTTAAAACCAATCTTCTGGTGGCATTATATTTAACCTGGCCAGGCACCGTGTAAAGCTGAATTTTTACGTCATAACCTTTTATTTGACCGATATCAAAAGGGAGAAAATCAAAAAAAAGCGTACGGTCACCATGGGTTTTGATGGTCACCATTTCGGTCTTTATGCGGTTGTTAAATTTGGTGTAAATATATTCCAGGTTGGTCGTTTTACCGCCGCGGCCCGGACCGTAATATACAATTTTTACTTGAATGGTCTTAGTTTTTAAATTGACGAAAGCCAAAAGAATTCACCTCATTTCAAAAAATCGATTTTCATTAACGAACAGGAAAAATACCGGGGAACGAATCGTTCAGCTAAGATTCAAGAATTTTTTGTATTTTTTCGCTGACGTCGGCCACTTTGAGACGTAAAAAGCCTAAAGAGACATCTTTACCGAAGATAGTGGCCAGCAAAAAATCGTTCATGATTTTGCTGAAATGCATATTCTCCCTCTTGCCCTTATGAAAAAGGAGGGAGAATTCTCCTTCGCCAATAATTTTCGCCATCGCGCTAACGGCTCCGAAATTACCGGCAGCCAGAGCAGCCAGCGAATAGACATCATGCTTCCTTTCGCCATTATCAATATGCGAAATAATATTACCCGACATATCGAGTAATAAGGCGCAATGCACGCCCAGACTCATGATATCTTGTCGAAGGGTTTCCTCGATACCATCAAGCTGTTCTTGTCCAAGTGTATAGGTCACTTTTAAGCCTTCCTTTACGTTTGAATTTTATTGTTTATTATAAATAATTTGTTTAAGCCATAACTTGGCTTCCGTTCCTTGATTCACGGTACTGTCGATTTCAATACTGCCGTTCATCCTTGATACCAGTTTTAGGGCAATGGGTAAACCCATGCCCATTTTGCCCGGTTTGTTTGAAAACAAAGGGGTAAAGATTTTAGGCATATCCTGTTCTTTAATGCCGGGTCCGTTATCTTTGATCATAATGAACAACCGGTCCCCTTTATCCAGGGCTTTCATCTCTATAGTGGGATTCATCCGGTTTTCAAGAGCCTCAATCGCATTATCCAGGAGATTGTCAATAGCCTGGTGAAGCGCAATTTCATTCGCATGAACGAAACACGATCCGATTTCATGGTTATATTGAAATTGAATTTGCTTATCCCTTAAGCGATTTTCGGTTGCACTGATCAATCGGTTCCAGAAATTCAAAAAGGCGAATTCCTGCTGCATAGTGGCATTGAATTTACCGTAGGATTTCATGGCTTCAATCAGCTTTTGCTGCCGGGCAATCGCTTCGGAACTTCTTTTTAGGTAATGTTTGACTTTTTCATCATCGAAGTCGTCGTAATTTTGCTGCAAGACATCCAGCGTAACTTTAATGGAATTCACGGAATTACCTAGTTCGTGCCGTAAAGTGGAAAGAATTTGTTCCAGGTTGTCAATCATTTCAATGTTGTCAGGCCGTAAGTGCACGATTACCTCAATCAATTAAAATAGAAAAATCGAACCTAATGAACCTGTAAACACAAGGAATGGTGTAAAATTTTATAAGCATATATTGCGTACTTGGTATGCATTATAAGCAAGAAGCATACCATTTTGTCAAGAAGAATTTTAATTATATTAAGTATCTGAATAAACACATTATTATGCTATATTGTGTGATACATGTAAGCATAAACCGTTCAAAATAGATAGGTCAAAATGAACCACATTATTCAAAATGATTCACTTATTAATGCCGTTTTTAGAGATTAAATAGAGATGTTATGACTGTGAAACACAATTTGCATTATTTATTTATGATTATAAACCATATATTGATTTATTTTAAAGATAAAGAATATTAATTTGAAGCAATATCATTTAATTTGCGTTTGAGCGTGGAAAGAGAGATGCCTAATTTTCTGGCAGCAAGGCTTTTATTACCGTTGCAGACTTTAAGACAGGCTTTAATATGGTGAGCGATGACTTTTTCTATGGGTAAAAAGTCGGTCGCCGGAGAATGGGATATGGGACCATGCGCTGCATCGTCGCTTTGATCCTTCTGAGTTAAAAGATTGGCCGGCTTGATTTCGTTATCCAATCTTAAAATCACGGAACGTTCTATGATATTCCGCAACTCCCGAACATTTCCGGGCCAGGTGTAATTCACCATTTTTTCCATATCTTTTTCCGGAATCTTCAAAGGGGTGCGGGAAAACCCATGAATAAAATATTCGGCCAGCTCCGGAATATCTTCCGAGTGTTGGCGCAAGGAGGGAACATGAATATTAAAAACCGCCAACCGATAGTAAAGATCCTGTCGAAATGTCTTGTTTTTTATGGCCGCTTCCAAGGGTTGATTGGTTGTCGCTATGATTTTTACATCAATCGGAATGATATTACGGCCGCCGATACGGCGAATGCAACGCTCTTCCAATACGGTCAATAATTTGCTTTGAAGATGCATGGGGATTTCACTGATTTCATCCAAAACCAGAGTCCCGCCGTCGGCCAGTTCAAAAATTCCTTCGCGCCTTTGGTCCGCGCCGGTGAAAACCCCTTTTTCATATCCAAAATACTCGGATTCCATTAAATTTTCCGGAATGGCGGCACAGTTGATGGTCAGGAAAGGCTCTTTGCGGGTTGGTTGTAACTGGCTGATTTCCCGGGCTATTACATTCTTACCCACACCGGTTTCGCCGGTAATCAAAATATGGGCATCAGAGCTTGCGGCCAGTTTGATCTGCTCGCGGATCCTTTTCATTAGATCGGATGATCCGATCAGTTTTTTTTCTTGTTTCTCTTTTTCGCTTTGATAATCCTGAACTCTAAGCTTGCCCTCCAGCCGGACATTCTTGGCGGCCATTTTGATTTGCAGCAAAAGTTCTTCCAGTTCAAACGGCTTGGATAGATAATGAAAGGCTCCGGCCAGCATCGCCTCGACCGCATAAGGAATGGAGGCGTAGGCGCTCATAAAAATTATTTTTGTAGCTGAATTAATTTCAAGAATCTTTTTGCATACCTCGACTCCGGATTGGTCCGGCAATTCCTGATCCAGCAAAACGAGTGAGCCGGGCTCCGCTTCAAAACCCTCGATCCCTTGTTTGCCGTTCAAGGCGACCTGCACGCGAAAACCTTTTTGGGAAAGGAAATCGGAAAGGGAGGCGTTAAAAAAATCATCGTCATCAATGATGAGGATATTGGAAAGTTTGGTCATATCATCTCAATTAAAAACTCAATGGCAACCCGCGGAGATTCAATGGTTTCTTCCATCAACATAACATTACAATCCGTAAGGATTCAATCTTTTTCTAAAAAAGGAGTGTCCCAAATCATTACATTAGGGCTGTCGTTTATTTAAATATAATGCTATTATTTTATCGGGGGTTTTGATCTATTTGTTTTTTAACCTTGACAAGAGAGATGCTAATTGTAATATACAGGGGCATTATGTCGGGACGTGGCGCAGTCTGGTAGCGCACCTGAATGGGGTTCAGGG
>RPPU01000004.1 GCA_003819975.1 Desulfobacteraceae bacterium | reverse complement strand
TTAAATAGCAACTGGGGATCGATAAGAATTCGTTTTATCGACTACGAGACCCTTAAAAATCGGCTAAATATGAACGGTAAACGTCCCAAAAGGGGAATTTTTAATTCAATTTGAAAAATTTTAAGATCTGCAATCTGAAAATAAAACCCCAAGTCATCACGACCATCAAACCGGCCACAGCCAGATCCCTGCGCGAAAAACAGAGCTCGCGTAAATAAGTTCGGGAGCCGCGTTGATAGCCCCTGCTTTCCATGGCATCGGCCAATTCATCGGCGCCGCGGAAAGCGTTAAGCAAAAGGGGCGTCAGCAGATACGCGGTTTTTTGAAGGCGCTTGAAAATCGAACCGCTGCCGAAATCGAGACCTCTGGATATTTGGGCCTCCTTGATTTTTTGCAGTTCCAGCATAAAGGTCGGGATGAAACGCAAAGCCAGGGAAATCATCAAAGCAATGTCATGCGAAGGCAGGCCGATATAGTTGAAAGGCCGCAAGAGTCTTTCCAAACCATGCACCAAGTCCATGGGCAGAGTGGTTCCGGTCAACAATGCGGCGCATACGATAAGCAGGATAAAACGCAGGGTCGTCAAGGCGCCTAAAAGCAAACCTTCCCGGGTCGGAGCAAAGGCTCCTGAAAACCAGGGCAGGAGCGGGCGGCCCGGAGTGAAGAAAAGGTGAAGCAAAAAAAGAAAAGCAAAAAAGAGAAGAGCCGGTTTCAAAGCCTGCCAAAGACGCCCGAATGCGATTCCGGAAACGAAAAAAACCGAACCCAGGAACAAAGTAAAAAAAATCCCGGTGCGCATCCCGGTTTGCAGAATCAACACACTCAGAAGAATGGTGAAAAGGATCTTGATCCGGGGGTCCAGTCGATGAACCAAGGATCGGCCCGGATCATATTGACCTAGATGGTACATGGTTATCAGACCTTTGAAATTTGCACTTCATTTGAATGATCGGGTTTAATCAGCCGGTACAATTCCCGGCAGGCCTCGTCCAGATCCAGAATGTCCGCGCGCAGTTCCAAACCCATGCGGCGTAGATGAAGAACCAACGCATTGATTTTTGGCACATCCAGTCCGATTTTTTGGAGCCATTCCATATGGCTGAAAACCGCGGCCGGGGTTCCGTCCAGGATAAGTTTGCCCTGATCCATCACCAAAATACGGCCGGCCTGAATGATTTCGTCCATGTTATGCGTGACATGGATAATGGTCATGCCCCGGCCATTTAAATCCATGAGTACTTGTAAAATGTTCTTACGCGCCAAGGGGTCCAGGTGCGAGGTCGGTTCGTCAAAAGCCACATAAGAGGGTTGCATGGCCAGCACCCCGGCCAGAGCCAAGAGCTGTTTCTCTCCTCCGGAAAGAGCGTGGGAAGCGCTTTTCAGATGACGGCTGAGTCCGACCTGTTCCAGGGCTTGATCGACTCTTTGGCGGATTTCAGAGGGTGACAGGTTCAGATTGCCCGGACCAAAAGCGACATCTTCTTCAACGGTTGTACCCACGATTTGATGGTCGGGATTTTGAAAGACCATACCGACTTTCTGGCGGATTTGCGGCAGGAGCGCGGGTTCTTTTGTATTCAGGTCGTCAATCCAAATATCGCCTTTATTCGGAAGCAATAGGCCGTTCAGATGGCGGATGAGGGTGGTCTTGCCGCTGCCGTTGGGGCCCACCAGGGCCACATATTCGTTGGTTTTGATTTCCAAGCTCAATTCAGCAATGACCGGCGTTTGATTTAAATCATAGTGATATGTAAGATTCTTGATTTTGATCATATCGTTTTTAACGTTTGATTTTATCGCGCACTTTACCGGCAATAATGGCGGCGGCGAATATTTTGATGATATCACCCGGCAGAGGGCGCAAGGCGCCAACCGTTATTGCCTCTGCGAAAGTTCGCTGAGTGGTGTAATAAAGCTGGGTCACGCCGCAGGCATAGATAACCAGCAATCCGATGCTCATGGCCAATATCATCCAGATGACTCCCGAATTTTTTTTAAAATCGATTAAAATTCCGATTAAGAAAGCAGCCACGATAAAACCGAATAAATAACCCCCGGTCGGCCCCAGCAATACCCCTAAACCCGATTGCCCTCTTGAAAAAACGGGTAAACCGATCAGACCGAGAAGAACATATATGATCAGGCTTAAACCTCCATGAGTCGCACCTAAAAGGGCTCCTGCTAAAAAGACAAAAAACGTTTGCAAAGTTAAAGGGACCAAGGGTAACGGAATGGTCAAATTGGCTCCAATAGCCGTCAGCGCTGCCAACATGGCGGCATAAATCATGCCGCGTAAAGTAAAGGTGAATTTCATGAATAAACTCCTTTCAATATCGTCACATCTCCGCAAATAATGCGTTGAATGTTGCCGTTCGGATTTTTTATGATTAAGGCTCCATCGGAATCTATATCCTGGACCACGCCCCGGTATTGTTCGTTTAACATGACCACGCTTATGGATTTGCCGATCATGCGGGTCAGTTCTTTCCAGCGTTTTAGGACCGGGGAAAACCCGCTTTGCGTGAAGAGGGTATAATATTTTTCAAACCAATGCAGATAAGCCTGCACCACCTTTAAGCGGGACCATTTTTGTCCGGTTTCAAGAAAAAGGGAGGTGGCCAAATCCTTAATCTCATCCGGGAAAGAAGGGGTGTTCACATTCAAACCTAAGCCCACCACGATATAATTCACCCGATCCATCTCGGAATTGATTTCCGTAAGGATTCCGGCTGTTTTTTTAGCGTTAATCAGAATGTCATTAGGCCATTTAATATGAATGGGCAGTCCGGTCAGATCAATTATGGCATCTGCAATGGCCACAGCGGTTAATAAGGTCAGTTTCGGCGCCTCTTGCGGGGGAATGGCCGGCCTTATGATTAAAGAGATATAAACCCCCTCATCGGCCGGAGAAAACCATTGCCGGCCCAATCGGCCGCGGCCCTGGGTTTGTTTTTCGGCAATGACCAGAGTACCTTCCGGAGCATTTTTTAGGGCCAAATCTTTGGCCACGCGGTTGGTGGAATCGGTCTCGGGAAGATAAATCAATTCGGTTTGACCGAATATTTCAGTTTGCAACCCTGTTCGAATTTCGTCCGGATTCGTTTTTTCAGGCCATTTTAAGAGCATATAACCTAATTTTGGAGCGGATTGAATTTCATAGCCTTGGTCGCGTAATTTTTGCACGTGTTTCCAGATCGCGGACCGCGTAACCTGCAGTTTTGCGCTGACGGATTCGCCCGAAACCCACTCTCCCGGTTTGTTTTTTAAGGTTAAAAGCAGCTCTTTTTTAAGAGAAACCATACAGTTACGGCCTCTACACTATTGGTATAAACGTTAAAATACCGGTTGCGTAAATTGAAGTCTTTTAGCAGGTACCATGCAGATTGTCAACCATTTGAAAAATGAAGGTTCACAATAAAGGCTATACTCAATCAAACTTAAGTATTTCAAATATTTATTTTATTGACATAATAAGCGAAATTAAATATTTTATATCAATACTAAAATAGTTATATTGCTTTTCATTATTTGGTAAGACTGTTTAGCATTCCTTGGAAAGATTATCAATTTGAGTAAAGAAATCATAATAGCTCATGATGCTATTCAAAAAAGAATAAGCGAACTGTCCAGGGAAATATCCTCGGATTATCATGGCAAAGAGCCGATTATTGTGGGAATTTTGAACGGCGCTGTGTTTTTCTTTACCGATTTAGTTATGAAATTGACCATTCCGGTCAAAATTGATTTTATTAGAGCCTTTAGTTACGGCTCCAGCACATCTTCCAGCGGTTCAGTCAAAATGGTCAAAGATATTGAATTACCGGTTGCCGGCAAGGATATCCTTTTGATTGAAGACATTGTCGACACCGGTTTGACGCTTAAAAAAATCATTGCGAATGTGAAATTGAAAAAACCGGCTTCAATAGGAGTTTGCGCGTTAATAGACAAAGCGGAACGCCGGGAAGAAAGTATCCATCTGGATTATTGCGGATTTAAAGTCATTGAGGGGTTTTTAGTCGGGTACGGCCTGGACCATGATGAAAAATACCGAACGCTGCCTGATATTTATAAATTAGCCTGAGCGGCATTTTTTTTAAGAAGAGGAGGTCATCTATGATCGTTGAATGCGAAAAATGCAAATCGCAATTCAATGTCGATGAAGGTGTTTTAAAAGAGGATGGCTCAAAAGTCCGATGCTCTGTTTGCAAAAACATCTTTCTCGTTTACCCAAAAAGAGATAGGGGAGCGGAATCGACACCTGACCTCACCATAGATGATGACATGGAAGAGACGGTTGCGCTTGATTCGCCGCCGCGTTTAGAAGACCGAAAAAACGTCGGCCGCGATCAACACCGTATTCCCGTGGTCGCCTTGGACCGACTCACCCTTGAAGACGATCTCACGGATGAACCCGATATGTTCATGGAGAAGGAATCAGAGAGTCCGCCGCCTCTTGTTTCGCCCAAACAATTGAAATCCGGCCGCTCATCGGCATTGCCTGTTTTTTTAATCGTTATTTTTCTGCTTTTTGGCGCGGCTGCGGTCGGTTATTTTTTCTTTCCCGGTCTCATCCCGGGGCTGGGATCCCCCGCCCAACCGGTGGTTGTTAAGCCGGAGATACCGGATGCGGGGATCCATAAACTCCGGATTCAAGCTCAAGCCATTGAGAGCTATTTTGTCAAATCGGATAAGGCCGGCGAGCTTTTTATCATCAAAGGCAGTATCAACAATAATTACCCGACGGCCCGGGGAAAAATTTTATTGCAAGTATCGATTTTCGACGGGCAAAATAAAGTCATTCTTAAAAAGAATGCCTATGCCGGAAACGTCTTCAGCGATGAGGAACTTAAAAGCCTGACCGTGGAGCAGATTGACGCCGCCATGAATAATAGCGCCGGAAAAGACAATAAAAACCTTAAAGTCGAACCCGGAACCGCGATCCCATTCATGGTCATCTTCAACAATCTTCCGGAGAACGCGAAAGATTTCTCGCCCGATCTTTTGAGATCTTCCGCCGGCTCCTAAAACCGGTATTCGATCGGATTCGTTTTCCGAATCAGTTTTCCGCGATGGATCGTTCACTATTTCTTGTTTTCGTTTTAGTGCTTGTAAAATGAATCTTCAGATTTTGCATAGCCGTTGTTTGGATTGCGGTTTTATATGCAAGGAACGCCGGCGTTTTACGCCGCCAAGCCGTTTTCCGCGCTGTAAAAACACCCATCTTGAAAAGCCAAAATATCAGGTTATCTAAGGTCCAGGATTGAATCTAATGCTCTCAGTAGCCATCATTACCAAAAACGAAGAAGAGCGTCTTCCGGATTGCTTAAAAAGCGTTCATTTTGCCGATGATGTTGCGGTCATTGATTCGGAAAGCACCGACCAGACCGTTGCAATCGCCAAAAACCTGGGCGCCCGGATTTTTATTGAACCGTGGAAAGGGTATGCGCGGCAAAAACAAAGCGCAGTCGATCATTGTCTCCACGATTGGGTTCTGATTCTGGATGCCGATGAACGAATTCCCCCGGAGACCGCGATGAAGATATCCACGGCATTAAAAAACGTTTCCGCTGAAACCGCCGCGTTTGGATTTAACCGCAAAAATATTTTACACGGCAAATGGATCAAACATTGCGGGTGGTACCCCGATCGAATTGTGCGCCTGGTCCATCGTAAAAACGGAGCATTCGACGAACGGTACGTGCATGAGAGCTGGCATACCCGGGGAAAGGTCACGATGCTGGATGCGGACATTGAACATATCAGCTTTCGGAATTATTCCGAGATGATCGCCAAAATGGACCATTACTCCGGTTTGGCTGCAAAAGAGTTTTTTAAAAATAAAAAACCGGCCCATTGCTGCAGTCCGTTATTCCACGGACTCTGGATGTTTTTCAGGACTTATTTTATGGAATGGGGCTGTTTGGAAGGATTCGACGGCTTTATGATCGCAACCTTGAACGCCGGCGGCTCCTTTCTCAAATACGCGAAACTGATTGAGTTGATTCAAAAGGATAAAAAGAAGGATACATTTTTTGAAAGTCCTGCTGATTAAACTTCGTTATATCGGGGATACGCTCAGCCTGCTCCCGGTTATAGAAAGTCTATGGACGCAAGCTCCCGATATAAGAGCCGATGTGATGATTCACAAAGGCACGGAAGAACTTCTGCGCTATCATCCCGGGATCGGAAAGATATGGGTTTACGATCGCAGCGCGGCTAAAAATAACATTCTAAAATCGATCCGTTATCATAGTCGCTTGATCCGCAACCTGAGAGCTGAAAAATATGACGCCCTTATCGATTATACGTTGGGGGACCGGGCCGCGTTTCTTTCATTTTTGATTCATGCTCCGCTCAGAGTGTCCTATCGGGTTTCCAGCTCTCTGTCCAAAATACTGATGAACAAAATCATCGACTTGGACCCGCAAGCGCACCACATCGTTGATTATCAACTGGCCGCCTTGAAAACGTTGGGATTGGATCATCCGGCCGGACGGATGAAAATCGTTCTCCCCGAATCTCTGGAAAAAAGGATCGAACAGCTTCTTCCGAGTCGAAAAAATTGTAAACGCTTGCGGGTGATCATTCATCCCGGAGCCGCCCGGAGGCTCAGACAATGGCGGCCGGATCGATTCGGACTTATCGCCCGTAAATTGCGCGAACAATACGGCGCGGAGATCATCCTATTGAGCGGCGGACACGAAGAACCTTTGATAGAAGAAATAGAACGCCGCATGGGGTTCCCGGCTCTTTTTAAATCGGCCCGTTTGACCTTGCTTGAGATCGCCGGCATTTTAAAGCAGGGCGACCTGCTGATCGCCAATGATTCGGCTCCCGGGCATATGGCCGCCGGAGTCGCTTGCCCCAGCCTGATCCTCTTCGGCCCGACTTTTCCGCACATGTGGCGGCCGTATGACGCCCGGAACGAAGTGGTGTTCAAAAACGTTCCGTGTTGCGGGTGCCGTCAATTGAGTTGCAGCCGACCGGAAAGCAATTGCATGGATTTGATTGAAGTGGAAGACGTCTGGGAGAAAATCCAGTCCTTATTGAAACCGCTTTAACTGAAACAGCTTTTTTTCCTGAGTAGCCGCAATCATGTAGAATCGATCCTGGGGAATATAAATAAAAGGCACGTCTTCCTCGCGGCGAAAAAGAAAATGCGAGAGGATCATGCGGTTGACTCCCCGATGACCGATAATCATAATATTGTCGTTCGGGTTGCTTAAATAAAGCGCTTTTTTGAGACCTCGATTGATCCGGTCGCGCATCGTAAGATAGCCTTCTCCCTGAGGATAGATATAGTGGTATTTGTTTTTTTTGCGGGCCTGATGGATCTCGGGCATTTTATTTTTTATCTCTTCATAGGTCATGCTCTCGCAAACCCCGGCATCGATCTCGTTGAATTCGGCCAAAGAGATGATGGTGGTGGCCGGTTGTAATTCCTGAAATGGAAGCGCAGTCTGAATCGTCCGTTTTTTTTCACTGGTGAAAATAAGCGGGATTTTTTTATTTTTAAAAAATCCGGCCAGGGCCCGGGCTTGTTCCCAGCCTTTGGGCGTCAGGTCCGAATCGCCGCCGATGCGGTTCTCCAAATTATAATAAGTCTCGCCGTGCCGGATGACATAAAGGCTTTTGACAATATCGGAAACGAGAAAATCGCGGATCTGTTCGTGGAAAGGAATGCTGCTGTCGATGTCTTCGCTGATGATTTTGTTGTGCAGGGAATCGAGCTTGATAAAATGCCCTTCTTTTTTGCTCAAAGATAGATATTGAGACCGGTAATAAGCAATACGCTGATAAAAACTGGCGATCGCCTCTTCCTGGCTTAAATGACCGAATTCTTTCAAATCGATTTTTCGCCGGATACTGGCATCCAGGATCTCTTTATCTTCATTGATGCATTCGATGAAAAGAATGGGGTGATCGTCCAAAAAAGAGATGATTTTTTTTCTTCTGGAAATGCTGGTATTGGTCGCATCCAAAATGGCCGCATCGCCGCCCAGATTTAAAAACCGCTTGGCTCTTTGCATATTGATCCGGGCGATTTTTTCACGAAGCGCCGTGCCCTCTTTATTTTCAGGGTTAAAAAAGTCCGGATAGGAGGTGTTTTCACGGATAATCTTACGGCGTAAATCGCCATTGTTGAATACCTTGGCTTTGACCGAATTATGCATTAAGTTTTCTTTTAATTTGGAGGCCATGGTGGTTTTACCGCGGGCCGGCAACCCTACCATGACAATATATAATTTACCTTTAAGTTTACTTTCCATTTGAGCGGCTTCCTGATAAAAGAGGATCATAGGATAGAATGATGATCACGATCAACACATTTTTATTGGCTTTCCTATTTATCCTGACCGCCGGTTTCACTCTGGAATTAGGCCTGGAATGGACGAATGCCCGGTATATGAAAAAATCGGCCGGCCGGATTCCGCCGGCATTGCAGGATCGGGTAGATCAAGATCAGTTGCGGAAAACGGTTGATTATAATCTGGACCATACGAAAACGGCGGTTTTTTATGGAATGTTCAATAAAATTATTTTTCTTTTCATCATCCTCTCCGGGATATTGCCTTGGCTGGCAAACCGGATTGAAAATATGCATTTTATTGCGGCCGGGCTTGTTTTTTTTGCTTTCCCGGCTTTGATTGAAAGCATCGTTCATGTGCCTTTTGATTATTATCAGATTTTTGTGATTGAAGAACGCTATGGTTTCAATACGCGCAATCGCAAGGTTTGGGTCGCCGATCTTTTGAAAAGCCTGTTGATCGGTGCGATAATCGGCGGATTGCTATTGGGTTTTGTATTACTGATTATCCGGAAGGGCGGCAGCCTTTGGTGGCTCTGGAGTTGGCTTGTATTTTTGGCTTTTCAATTCATCATGATCATCCTTTATCCTAAAATCATTGCGCCTTTTTTTAATAAATTTACGCCGATCGAAAATCAAAGCTTGGTTGAAAAAATAAAAGATCTCGCCACCCCTGAAGGAATAAAAGTTGAAGGTATTTTTCAAATGGATGCCGGAAAAAGAAGTCGCCATACCAATGCCTATTTTACCGGTTTCGGCAAAACCAAGCGCATTGTTTTATTTGATACTTTGTTGGCCTCCCATACGGACGATGAAATCATCGCGGTTTTAGCGCATGAAATGGGGCATCTGAAAAAAAGGCATATGCTCATTCAATTCGGCGGAATCGGTTTGACCTCTTTTATCCTGTTTTTTTTAGTGGCGCGCATGCTGGAATGGATCCCTATGTATGCAAGTTTTGGATTTCACGGCACGCCGGCCTATGTTGGTCTTTTTTTAACCAGCATTTTATGGAGTCCATTTGGAATCATCATGGCCCCATTTTTTTTAAAGGTTATAAGGAAATTGGAGAAAGCTGCCGATCGATATGCCTATACGCTGCTTAAAACCGCGAATCCATTGGTCCAAGCCTTGAAAAAAATGGTTGTGGATAATTTGTCCAACATCAACCCTCATCCTCTTTATGTTATTTTTCATTATTCCCATCCCGCCATTCTGGACCGGATCGCTTATTTGGAGCGTTGGGATCGTAAGGAAGAAAATGAGGATTGAATTTTTTCCGATTTATGGTATCATTATAACAATAAAAAAATCAGCAAAATGAGGAGGTTTGGTTATATGGATTATATTTCGGTTCCAAAACAAAAAGTTGAGGTTTTTGTCAATGCTTATGTGCGTAGCGTCTATAATTGGATGTTCATCGGCTTGGCTTTGACCGGTTTGATTGCTTTTTATACATCCACAAGTACTGCTCTGCTTAAGGTCCTTTTCGGAAACCCATTCATGTTTTGGGGCATCTTTATCGCTGAATTGGCGATAGTCTGGGTGATCAGCAGCCGGATCGATCGGTTAAGCAGCGCCACCGCCACGTTACTTTATGTCATCTATTCCGTATTGAACGGTCTTATCCTTTCCTTGATCTTCTTGCGATACACCGGCAGTTCCATTGCCGGCACTTTCTTTATTTGTTCCGTCACCTTTCTGGCATGCAGTATCTATGGGTGGGTTACAAAAAAAGATCTAACCTCATTTGGCGGATTCCTGATCATGGGGGTAATCGGCATTATTATTGCCACAATTGTTAACATTTTTTTAAAAAGCAGCGCTTTGAACATGGCGATCAGCTATATAGGCGTGTTTATCTTCATTGGTTTGACCGCCTATGATACCCAGAAGATCAAAAATATGGCCCTAAGCCAACCGGACGGCCTTGAAGCCGGTGTAATCAGAAAAGGCGCCATTCTGGGCGCACTGGCACTTTACCTGGATTTCATCAACTTGTTTCTGTTTTTATTGCGGATTTTAGGTGGAAGGCGCGATTAGGGCTTTAAACGATTTGGAGGCTTCTGGACGGTCAACGGGAATATCGCCGGAATGAAACGATTGAACTTGCGCGGATCCGGAAAATAAATATTGCACTATCATGACGGAACAGAAAACATATATCATCGGCGATATTCACGGCTGTCTCGATATGCTGAAACGCCTGATGCTTAAAATGAATTGGAATCCGGAACAGGATCGACTCATTTTTTTGGGCGATTATATCGACCGGGGCGAAGATTCCAAAGGAGTCGTCGATTATATTCTCGATCTGTTCAAGCTTTCAAAGCGGATTGATTGCCTTTTGGGAAATCATGAAAAGCTCTTTTTAGATTTTTTGGACGGCAAAGACAGCCACAATTTCATTATTAACGGCGGCAATGTCACTTTGGAAAGTTACCGCATTGCCAAATCGGAGCATACAAAGAATTTCATTCCCCAAGAGCATATCCGGTTTTTCCAATCCCTGCAATTATGGATTGAGCTGGATGATTATTATGTGGTTCATGCCGGTTTCCAACCCGGGATAGAAATCGGATTGCAAATCATTGAAGATATGGTTTGGATCCGGGAATCTTTTATTTATTCCAATTACGATTTTGGGAAAAAAGTGATCTTCGGCCATACTCCTTTTCTGGAGCCTCTGGTCATGGAGAACAAGATCGGCATTGATACCGGAGCGGTTTACGGCAATACTTTGACTTGTCTCGAACTGCCGTCTTGCACGTTCCATTCCGTGGAAGGATCGTAATTCAAACGACCTGCAGAATTTTGTCTTGTAGGGGCGGAATTCAGAATTCAAAAAACAGAATAAAAAAACCGGCCATGAGATTTGAAGCTTGATGGCTCTGTAAAAAATCCAGTTAATTTTGTGTTATTTTTTTTATTTCGTCCCGCCTGGCCTCATCGCAACATCTTCTCCGCCAACTCGACATCTTGTTTGCTGCCGATAAAAAGAGGCGTGCGCTGGTGCAATTCCCGCGGTTGGATTTCAAGAATAGGGCGGGTTCCGTCGCTGGCATAGCCGCCGGCTTGTTTGATCACCATGGCCAGGGGATTGGCCTCCAGCATTAAGCGCAATTTACCTTTTGGTTTTTTGGGATCCTTGAGGTCGGCCGGATACATAAAAAGGCCGCCTTTGAGCAGATTGCGATGAAAATCCGCGACCAAGCTGCCGACATATCGCGAAGTATAGGGGCGGCCGCCGGCTTTGTCTTTCATCTTGAAATAGTCCACCAAGGCCCTGGTTTTTTCATCCCAATAGAGGTAATTACCCTCATTAACGCTGTAGGTCTTGCCTTTTTCCGGAATCCGTATGTTTTCATGCGAAAGCAAGAACTCGCCCACGCTGGGATATAAAGTAAAACCATGCACGCCTTTACCGGTCGTGTAAACCATCATGGTGCTGGAGCCGTACAGAAAATATCCGGCCGCCACCTGACGGAAACCGGGCTGCAGCACGTCGGTCAACAGATAATCTTGGCCGGAATTTTGACTGAGTTTTTTATAGATGCCGAAAATAGTCCCGATGCTGATATTGACGTCAATATTGGTGGATCCGTCCAGCGGATCGAAAAGCAGGATATAATTTCCTTTGGGAAAGTCGGCGGGAATCTCGATGAGGTTATCTACTTCTTCAGATCCCATGCAGCACAGCTGGCCGATATGACGCATGCGATCGATAATAATACGGTTCGCAAAAACATCGAGCTTTTGGACCTGTTCATCCTGGATGTTGACGGCCCCGGTTGCACCCAAGATATCGGTCAGTCCGGCTTTGTTGACATCTCGGGAGATAACTTTAGCCGCCACAATCAATTCGTTCAGCAGCAGGGTAAAAGCACCGGTTGCTTCCGGATTTTCACGTTGTTCTTTCAGGAGATGTTCGGTAATGGTGGTTCCGATGTTTGGATGCATGATCGTTTCCAGGATAAATTTTATTTTTAAAGAGGATCGGAACGGGGGAAGGTCCGTCACCGGGTTGTGCGAATGTCCGCTGTTAAAAATTATACCACCGGGTTTACATAACGGGCTTCTTTTTCAATCGTCATTTCAAGCGATTTCACGGTGAAACCGAAAATTTTGATCTTATCCGGGTAGGTAATGGAGATCTCTACATCCCGGTCTTCATTCTTCTTAACGATCACATCGGCAACCTCGAAGGGCCAGTCGTTTTCACTTATTTTCATTTTGATTTGTTTTTTAATATCGTCGATTTCATGCTTGGTCCCGTAAATGGCGACTACTTCCAGCTCCATGGCGATGTTGTAGCGATCCCAATAGGGTCTGACCACACAAACAACCGACCATATAATGAGCGCCAACACGATATACGAGAAAAACGATTTCATATTCATTGGTTTCCTTAATCTATTCTAATTAATAATAAAGATGAATGATGTAAATTAAGCTCAGATAAAGAATTTAAGTTATTTATACTTTCTAAAATGAATAAAGTCAAGAATTTGAACATATAAAGTCATAATTCTCAGCAAAACGCGACTTATTGACGCTCCTTTTGGTCTATATATTGCAACGTTTTAGTAAAAAGTAAAGTTTTAATAGTTTTTTGATAAGCATTTTGTCTTAAATTTAGATAGGGGGCGATTACAAACCATCCTGAAATGTCTTGTGTTTATTTATCCAATTATTTCATTCGGATGCGAGAAAAATAAAGAAATGACCGTTTCGTCCCGCTTAAAATTTTTATAAAGAATGCATGATCGAAAAATAAGAAAGCAGCGGAGCTCCTGAAAAGGAATGAATGCACTCACGATAAAAAAAATCAAACTTATCATGATCGTAAATAATGATAAGCTGTACCTGGTCATTTCCAATCAAAAAAATGACAGCACGATCATTGGAACCATCCCGTTCAATAGGACATCGGTATTTGACGATTTTTCTTGTTCCATTCCGGTCCAGGCAAAAAAGGCGCAAAGCAACATACTTATCCTGCCCGATTATTTTCTGGGCAATATCCTTTATCCCTTTACTTCGGAAAAAAGATCGCTGGCCGAGGCATTTTTGCAAAGAAAATTATCCGAATCATTTCCGGCCAATCCGGAGATAATAAATTTTTTCAATTACACTTATACCCGAAGCCGCCAGGACGCGGGCAGTCTCTACGCTTTTTTCATTCAGGATCCCGTCTTTTTCAAGTTTTACCAGTGGTTGCTCCATGTCGGAATTCAGCCTGATCGGATCACAACCCCGGCATTAATCTGGCAGCACCTGCTCGGGAAAAGAGTCAAGGGATCATTAGACGGAAATCTATGTCTCATCCACACGTTGTTTAACGAAAGTTATCTTTACTTTTTTGTTCATGGAGATTTTCTGTTCTCAAGAAGCATTGCGTTCCCGGAATCCATTGCCGACGCGAAAGAAAAAATCGACTCGCTGGTTTATGAAATTACCCAGTCCATCTATCTCTTTTCCCAAAAGGTTAGATCGGAAGTAAACGAATTTTACCTGGTATCTTCGGTTGGAGCCGATCTGAAAACGATTGATGAAAAGCAACTTTCCGAACGGATGGAAAAAAATGTCCAGCGTATCGATATCGATCAAAAAGAAAATCCGTGTCCTGCAGAAGCCGATAACCCCCTGACCGGTCCGTTGGCGGCATTTGCCTGGCATGATCTGGAGTCGGATAAAGTATCGTCGATCAGTCACCGTAAAGTGGCCTTGGGAAAAGCTTGGAATCCGGTTCAGCGTGTGGGAATACTGACCGGCCTGTTGGTGCTCTTGCTGTTGGGCAGTGAAACTTTTTATCTTACTTTTTGGAAAAACAATCCATTTATAACCGAAACGCATCGCATTGCCGACGATATGGCAACCAATCGGAACAGCATCAGACAATATAATGAACTCCTGGATACGATCATGACGGAACGGCAACGCCCCAATCCCTCCGCTCTCTTTGCGGGCGTCATCCGCAGTCTGCCCGAAAAAACGACGATTCAGGAACTGGAATTCAATTTTGAATCTCCTTTTCAGATCGTTATCAAAGGCACGGTCCAGACCGACAATCCGGGACAGCTCAAAGCGACCCTTTCAAAAATGCTTGACGACCTGACACGCTATCTGAAGCCTGTTCGTTCTCCTTTGATGAATGATATAAACTTTGATAGGGGACAAGTGAATTCCGCATCCGATTCACCCGGGTACCGTTTTTATATACAGGTGGATTTGAAATGAAAAAAGGCATGACTCATAAATGGACGCTGACCGTTTCTTTTTGGTTTATTATTCTTTTATTAACCATTTATAATACTTCCAAATTGAATCAACTTCGTGCGTCCTTGGACGAAATAGAAACACTCCGCCTGGATCAACAATTTTGGCAGCGTCATTCAAAAGAGCTTGAAAGTCTTGTTATCGAAGGTCAACACCTTTATTTAACCGTTGATTCGGCGGATATGGGCTTTTTAATCATTGAGCACAACCTCAAGATCATTACGACGCAACTGGGCCTGCCCCCTGTGACCTTAACCAAGCAACCCGGAAACGAATCGGACGGAGAATTGCCGTTGGGAATCTCCATGACGGGAAATGTCGAAAATACGTTCCATTTTCTTAAGTCCGCCGAAAAAGAGATGCCGTTTCTGAAAGCCAAAAATCTCAAGATAACCGTCGATCCGCTTACCCGGAAAACCGTTTTAGAAGCGTTTTTTATCTTTAAATATCGAACCGAATCAGGCAGCGTCGAACCGATCAATCCAGGAGGCGCATGACGGCACCCGATCATTCCAAACATTTTTTTAGCGCGGCTTTTATCCTTGCCGGTATCGCGTTTATCGTCTTCAATGCCTACTTACTGGTGGATCTTTATGACCGACCGCTGGCTAAAAGATCCGAAGGTCTAAAATCGGTCGGCATTAAATGGGAGCAATTCATGCGAACAATCGAATCGCCGTCCATGGACCTCACGGAAGGTATCGCATTGGCAAAGATACTTGATCAAACGGAATCGTCCGGGACTCCGCAAGACCTAACGCCCATGCAACCAACAAGCCCGCTGCCGGTTTTAACGGGAATTTTCCGGGTGGTGGATGCCCATAAAAATTCAGAATATATTGCCATCCTGGAAGGAAAACGGTTTAAGCAATACGATACCATTAAAGAATTTTACATAGATAGTATCACGAGTAAAGGAGTCGTTCTCAAAAAAAAAGGACAGACCCGGTTTATTCCGGCCCCGAAAATATTTTTTTCTCTCAGCAGAAAGTAGAAATTGCCGAGCATTCGTCGAGGTGAATATGTTTTTAATTCCCGAAAAAATCAATAAACCGCGGCTCATCCTTCTTGGCGCAGGCCTGCTTTTAGCCGGCTGCGCCGGCCCGGAAGTTCGGCCCGTAACAACCCCCCTTTTGGAGAATGTACGGCCTTCGGAAATCTTGGAAAAAGAAAAGACGCCCTTGTCTCCCGGAACGCCGCCTTTTTCTGAAACCTATTTGCCGCTTACAAAAGGTCTTGAAAAAGAGACAAAACTTTTTTCGGTTGTTTTCGAACAAGCCAGTCTCGGAACGGCCATCAGCGCCATCGTAAACCAAACCGATCTCAATCTGACCGTCGATTCGGATATCGACCTCTTAAGGCCCGTGACGGTCAGTCTTAAAAACGGAACCATTGAAGAAGCCGTAAATATGATCGTTGCAAAAGGCGCGGGTTATGCGTGGAAAATTCAAGATGGGTCCTTGCAGATCCAGCGCTTTGCGGAACGGATTTATCATATGGACTATCTAAGCATGGTGGGCGAAACCGATATCGATGTGGGAGGCGATATGCTCGCTTCGGGAGTGGAAGGCGCCGGTGTAAAAGGAAAATTCCAGGTTAAAGCAAAGCGTGAAACAAAAAATACCGATGTTTGGGCGGGCATCCTTACCGCGCTGGAGAGCATCAAATCCGGTGACGGTATCATAAGAGTCGACTCCAATGCCGGCCTTATCTATATGTCCGACACGCCCGCTAAAATCGAAGCCATGGTCCGGCTACTTGACTCTTTATCCGAATCTCTTCATCGCCAGGTTTTGATTGAAGCCAAGATTTTCGAAGTCACGCTCAGCGATACCAGCCGCTACGGTCTGGACTGGTCTAAAATGACCGTCGGCTTTCAATCACAAAACAATATGCCCGATATTTTCGATATAAGCGTGAATAGCGGGAGCAGACTGTTTATGTCTAATCAGTCCCAGTTTGCGGCCGTACTCGATTTTTTGAAAACACAGGGAGATGTTTCCGTGCTCTCCAATCCGCATCTATCCGTACTCAACAATCAATCGGCCATACTCACGGTGGGCTATCAATTCCCTTACGGCGATATCGATAGTGTCGATAGAAACGCGGATACCGGCGTATTGACCATCGGCGCTTCCATTAAGCGGGCCATTCTGGGTTTGCAACTGGGAATTACTCCGCAAATTTCAAAAGAAGGCGTCGTCACCCTTCACGTCGTTCCCACCATAACAAGAATTCAGGGGACGAGCCGCGTAGAAATCCCCACCGGTTCGAACACGGTCCAAAGTATCGCCAATCCCATTATCGATTTGCGCGAACTGGCCACAACGGTTAGGGTCAAGGACGGCCACACCGTATTGCTGGCGGGTATGATCAGCCAGATACGGCAGCTCAATAATGCGGGTCTGCCCGGTTTCAACGATGTTCCATACTTAAAGAATCTATTCCGGCGTAAAGAAAACGTTCATGAAAATAAAGAACTGGTGATCTTAATCACGCCGTACATTAAAAAATTGGATACTTCTCAGGTTCGACCCTATGTTATTCATTGATTTTAAGCCCTTCGCCATATACGGGGACCAAGGTTGGTCAAGGGCGCGGTATGAACGGTTTTTTTTAACGGCCTGAACAATGGGAACGAAAAGAAATCGGGTCCATCAGCCATTTAAGAATAAAATATAACCGGAAAGAGATTATCATGTTACGGGAACCATTCACTTTCGACGACAGTGCTTCCAAAGGAATTTATCTGGATTTTTATCGTTTCGAAGAAGCTCCCTTTAGTATCACGCCGGATCCCTGCTTTTTATATCTTTCCCGTACGCATCATAGTGTTATAGAAAAAATTTTGTACGCGATTCGCAATCGGACCGGATTTATCCTGCTGACCGGAGAGGTTGGCACCGGGAAGACGACCATCTGTAGGGCTCTTCTGGACAGCCTGGAAAATAAAGCAGAGACGGTCTATATTATCAACCCGTCCCTTTCAGGGGTCGAAATAATCTCCACGATTCTGGATGATCTGGGAGTGACTTATCCCAACGGCGCCGGCAAAAAAGATCTGATGAACCGACTCAATTCATTTCTGTTAACCGCCGACCGTTTAAAACCCGTGGTGATCCTTATCGACGATGCCCAGACCATACCCGTGGAAGCTCTTGAAGATTTGCGTCTTTTGTCCAACCTCGAAACCGATAAGGAAAAATTACTTCAGATGTTGTTGGTGGGTCAGCCGGAATTTATGGATACCATTGCCAAAAATGAAATGCGTCAACTTCGACAACGTGTGGCCGTTCACTGCACTTTAAACTACCTGAAACGGGAAGAGGTGGCGGGTTACGTTGAAAGAAGGCTTTTTGTCGCCGGGAATAAAGGACAGGTCCGTTTTTCAAGAGGAGCCCTTAATAAAATCTTTAGAGCATCCGGCGGTGTCCCCAGGCTGATCAACAGGATCTGCGATTTTGCACTCATTGCCGGCTATTTAGCGGACGATTATACCATTCAAAAGCGCTATATCATTCAGGCGCTTGACGAGCTGGGCGATTTGAATAAAACGACCCAGATGACTCTTTCGAAAAGGCCGATCGATCGGGCTGTCATTTCATTTATTTTTATGGCCGTTGTCGTTTTAATTTTTTCCATAGGACTATGGATATACGGCAATAAAAAAATACCCTCTAATGTTTCTACGGCAAATGTGCGGACCTTTAAGTCAGGACTAGAAGAGCCGGGGAAAGTGCAACCCCATACGGCATGGCCGAAACAAGCTTCGGAACAATCGTCGTCGGGAACGGCGCCGGTTGTCGAACCTAGATGACCGAATAAGTATGCAGCGCGGATTGTTTGTGTATCGATAAACGTGCGGATTTCAGGTGATAAAATGAGCTTGCTTAATGCGGCTTTAAGAAAAAAGGAAAAAGAAAACCGGTCACCCCAATCAACCGGCCTATTCAGCCCAATCGAAAAGTCGCAATGGAAATCAAGGCAATGGCTCTATGGTTTGGCGGCGGGTCTATCCATAATCATAGGTGTCGCGGTCTTATTGGCTCTTAATCATTTATCGCCGTTAAAAGACAAACCGTCCATTCCCTCTTTTTCCAAAATTGAGGACACACGGCCAAAAAATGAAACACTCGTTCCGAATCTTCCCGCGAAAGATATTCTACCGCCGGAACCATTGAAGGCCGTCATGCCGGTGAAAACCGATCAACCGATCGAAATGACTCCCCAAACATCCGAACAGGTCGAAAAACCTGCTTTACAAAAAAAAATAACTCTGAAGCAAAAAAAGCCCGTTAAAAAACCCTTTACCAAACAAGACCCTGAAAACCCTCAAAAAGCAATAATGCCCATGCCCAAGATCGCCGCAGGGTCTGTGCCTCCGAAACCGAACAAATCGGACTCTTCCCGTTTGTTTTATGAAAAAGCCGTACGCTATCACATGCAAAACAGATTACAGGAAGCCATCTTAATGTATCGGCAGGTGCTTATCGAAAGACCTATGGATACGGATACCTTATTCAATCTGGCGGCCGCCTACTTGCAAAAACGCGATTTTTCAAGGGCGCTTCCGATTCTAACGGACCTCGCGGCGAAGGACTCGAACAATGCTCAAATCTTGCTCAATCTGGCTATTGCCAAGATGGGCACAGGCGAACCGGATAACGCTATTGCTTTGCTCGATAAAGCACTGCAGATCGGCGGGGCATCTGTATTTGAACTCTATTTTCATAAAGCAGTCGCGTTAAGTCAACTGGGAAGACTGGAAGAGGCAAAACGATTTTATGAAATGGCCGGTAAAATCGATCCCGATAACGGCAGCTTACTGTTCAATTTAGCCGTTCTTTATGACAAAATGGAACGATACCCGGAGGCGCTTCAATACTACCGTGCCTTTCTGGCCCAAAAAGGTTCACGATCGGAAATGAATAAAGAAGAGGTGGAACGCCGGGTGCTCTTTTTATCAGGATTTATGGAAAAGCCGTAGGAACAGCTACCGTAATCCAATAGTCGGACATCAACCGGAGACACGCAAAATGAAAAAACGAATTGGCGATATATTGATTGAAATGGGTTTTATCGGCAAGGATCAGATAGAAATGGCGCTGATGGAGACAAAAAGAACCGGCACCATGCTGGGCGATGTTCTAATCCGGTTGGATTGGGTCAGCGAGGAACAATTGCAGATGGCGATTGCGGTTCAAAGCGGCGCCAAGATCATGGATATAAACAACGTGACGATCGATTTTGACCTGCTCACGCGGATTCCTGAAAACTTTGTCGTCACCCACAACATCTTTCCTTTCGCTCAGGAAGGACAGACCATCCTGATTGCGACCTCCAACCCGTTTGACGTCATTGTCCGGGATAATCTGGCACGCCTAACCGGCCTGCGGGTAGAATCATATATCGCCTCCAAGGATTGGATTTTAAATGCCATTGAACTGTATTACAAAACAGCGGCCGTTATCGATGAAGAAATCGATAAAATCACAAAATTAGCTGTTTTAGGCACTCATTTTGACGAGAATCAGAACATACGCCTGGCGGATCTTATTATCGAAAAAGGGCGGGTTCTCAATGCCAGCGACATTCACCTGGTGGCGGATACAAACCTGGTTAGGGTCTATTACCGCGTCGATGGCGTTCTGCAACAAAAATTCCTCTTTCCGAAACGATTTCAACAGGGTCTGTCCACCCGTTTTAAAATTATGGGGGATATGGATATTTCCAATCCCAATATTCCGCATGACGGCCGGATCAAATTTGTCGCCAAAGGCGGTGAGATCAACATCCGGGTATCGACCTTTCCGACCCATCTGGGCGAAACGACCGTAATGAGACTTTTAATATACAGCGGTGTCGTTGGGGATATGGAACGACTTGGGTTTGAGAAGAACGATTTTGAGTGGTTTAAAAAGAACATCAAGAGACCTTACGGTCTGATCCTGGCAACCGGCCCGACCGGATCCGGTAAGACCACAACTTTATACTCGGCGCTTATGGCCATAAACAGCCCGAATGTCAATATCATGACCATCGAAGACCCCATCGAATATGTCATACCGACAATCCGGCAGACCGCCGTCAACCCAAAGGCCGGGCTCAGCTTCGGGAATGCTCTTCGTTCAGCCATGCGCCAAGACCCCGATATTATCCTGGTAGGCGAGATCCGGGATCAGGAAACAGCCGAGCTTGCCGTTCGAGCGTCTATAACCGGTCACCTGGTCCTATCCACCCTCCATACCAATGAAGCCGCTTCAGCCATTAACCGGTTGATCGATCTGGGTGTGAATACCAGCATGCTGGCTTCAGCCCTTTGCATGGTGGTTGCCCAGCGACTGCTGAGAAAGCTATGCACCCGCTGCGCCGTCACGAAGGTTCCGGAACCGGAAGAAAAAGAAATCTTTATTAAAAATGGGCTGGAACCGCCGCTCGAAACCCTTAAGGCCGGCGGATGCGAGCTGTGCAATCGGGTCGGCTATGTCGGGCGTTCGGCCGTTTATGAGATCATTCAAGTCAATAGAGAAATCAGGGAACTTATTTTTTCAAGCGCTTCCCAGAGCGCAATAGAGGATGCCGCCGTCAAAGCCGGAACGGACCTGTTGCTGAAACAAGCTTTAAAAAAAGTCCTTAAAAAAGTGACTTCTTTGGAAGAAATGTCACGTGTGATTGCTTATGCCTAAATTTATGTATACGGCGATTGATGGCGCCGGACAAATCAAAAAAGGAACCGCGATGGCCGTCCTTGAATCGGAGATGGATAATCGCTTGCGCCAGGCCGGTTTGACATTGATTAACAGCCGACGGATAACCGAAGGTCGCTGGAGCCAAAGGTTTTTCAACAGAATCAAACCGCGTGTGATAATCGAGTTCTATTACCGCCTTTCTCAGACCCTCGAACTGGGACTGCCCATTCTAACTTCTCTTGAAGAAAATGAAAAAATTATTACATCCAAAAGTATGAGCAAAATGATCAACGAGATCCGGAGCGCCATTGAAGCCGGCAACTCGTTATTCGAAGCCTTGAGCCGGTTTCCTAAAGTATTTCAGAAACTGGACCAAAGCATCGTCCGCATGGGCGAGGAGTCCGGTACGTTACCCCGGAGTTTGAAAAATCTGGCTGAATTTTTGGAATGGAAAGAGGATATCCGTTCCACCATCAAACGCGCCACCATCTATCCGTCGTTCATCATTCTAGCCATCGGAGGCGTCGTCGCCGTGTGGATTGGATATGTTTTGCCCCAGATGGCCGGTATGTTGAAAGAAATGGGCGTATTGCTCCCGGGTACGACCCGAGCCGTTCTGGGCACCAGCCTTTTTATCCAGAAATACTGGCTCATTCTTTTAACCATTCTGGGGCTTGCGATTGCTTCATTTTTGATCATAAAAAAAAATACAAATGGGGCGAAAATACTTCATCAATATCTACTGAAGATTCCCGTTATCGGACCGGTTGCCACCCACATTGCCATTGCGCGACTCAGTCAAAATTTCGCCACAATGTACTCGGCGGGTCTGAACCTTAACAATATCTTTGAGATTCTGACTCATCACGTTCTTGGAAACCGTTATCTGGAAGGGCAGCTTGCGAGGGTTTACCGGGAAGTGCAACGGGGCAAGTCCATTGCGGAAAGCTTTGAGATTGCCGGAGGGTTTCCTCCGCTTTTGCTGGGAGCTATCCGAACCGGGGAGACCACGGGTACTTTGGACGTTACCTTTGCACGGCTGGGCGCCTATTATAACAACGAAGTGAAACGGTCGGTTCAAACAATGGTAAACTTGATCGAACCGCTCTCTATTCTGTTTTTGGGCAGTATCTTCGGCCTGATCGCACTTTCGATCCTTCTGCCTCTCTATGATGTGATCAGTAAGTTCAAATAATGTTACCAAAGGCTAATTTTTCGAAATCCCCACGTCGATGTTTCTGTGTTAAGTTCCTAAGGTGGCGCACAGGCAAGAACTTTAATGGTAAAACGCCGTTGGAGCGTATTTCCGTCCGCATCCGACAGGGTCATATCAATAAGATTATCTCCCACATCGCCGGGCAACGGTGTTCCGGCCAGAGCAAGGCTATTTCCATTTGGGGTGGCCGTCAGCCACGCCGGTTTTACATGGATCGTCCAAGCGTAATGGGGAACTCCGCCCTCACCGTGTAGACTGGGCGTAAAAGAAACGCCCACGCAAGCTTTAGGCAGTTCGCTGTTTAGTATTCTAAGTCTACCCGAAGAAAAGCCGAAACACCCGGTTTGGTTACGGAGCGATTCCAACGATATTGCTCGGACCAGATCGGCTGTTCCGGAAACCACATTTCCGGTATAGGCGCCCGATACCGCGGGAGCGGTATTAACGGCCAGGTCTTCCGCGCCACTGATAAGCAGAAAAGCGATGTTAGCGGAAACGCCATAAGATAGAGCCGTGCTTTTGCGGCCGCAAAGACCGCCGGTGGCGAGGGCGGTCAGATTATGGTCGTAGACATATATGATTGGCCGGCCCCAAGCATCCCGGTTGCCGGATATAATCGAAGCAAAGACCGCGGCATCCGGGAGCCTGTTGTTTGCAATGGCCCACGCCAGCACGGATTGCATGGCTGCGTCCAGAATATCACCGGTATCGTCATATTTGGCTTTTTTTATTTTTGGTCCGATCAACGTTAAACTGCCGCCGATCAAGACGCCTAAAATGAGAATGCCGATAATAAGAGGCAATAGGGCAAAACCTTTTATAGGGGCCGGTTTCATTTAGGCGCTTTGTTCCTCAACATCGGCATGGGGATTTCTAAAAATAAGCCTTTGGTAACTTTACGATTTGTTTCTCAAGAGCCGTTGCTGATGAGGGTATTTTTAGAAATCCCGGGTTGTCGATAAATGAAAAGTGAATAATCAACTGATTTACAATCATACGGACTTATTCCGGCGATTTTCACCGGAACGTCTGTTCCGGTTGGCTGGAATGGATATTTTTTTGATCCTACGCTTTTCAGGATCAAAAAAACATTAGGGGTTAATGGTGATCACAAAACTTTTTTCAGCAATATTGTCATTAGGGCCTGCGGGGTCATTGCTGTCTCGAACCTGAACCTTGACATAATAGGCCCCGCTTACCGGAGGCGTACTGGTGCTGAGAATCCCGGTACCCGCAATGGTCCAGGCGGGTGGGGGAATCGGCGCCGCAATCAGACTCCAGGTATAAGGAGAGACTCCTCCGTCGGCATAGAGTGTGGTGCTATAAGTCGTGCCGACGGATCCGGCCGGTAATTCGTTGTTAACGATTCGAAGAGGCGGGCCCTGACATCCGATTTTTACTTTTAGCTCATTAAGGGTGACCCATTTAACGAGGTCATCGTATTCTTCCGGACGGTTCAACCGGGCAACCGCGGCATCATAATTGGGGCAATTGGCTGCACTGGTGCAGTTGTCGATCATCGGCTGACCAATATCATAGGCGCCAATGCAGGTTTGACCGGCGGGGCAGCCGGTCGTTACCATACCGGTCTGAGGATTTATATTTTCCGCGCCGGTTATTACCGCAAAAACGACGTCCGGTATGCGACTGGTGCAGGCCGGGTCCCGGCAAAGGGTTACATTCGTTGTTTTCCGGCCGCAGATGCTTCCGGCACTGGTCAGTTGATTATCGAAAAAATAATAAAGGGGCATGGTAAAGGCGTCTTTGCGATTGGCAGCCACCTCGCAAAATTCATCCACGGTTGCATCGGGGTTGTTGTCGCCCCAAACCGGAATTTTTCCGTTTGAGGCGGCAAAACCGATAAGAGAATCCACGGCAGCCTTGAGGGTATCCTTTGTTTCCATCCGCTTGGCCCGAACGGTAAGCGGACCAACCAGAGAAGCACCGAAACCGACCATGAGACCGATGATGACCAGGACAACGGCTACTTCAATTATGGTAAAGCCCTTTTGTCCGGAACCCATCTTTGCGCCTTTACTAAAAAACGATATAAAAATTCGCGATAATGGTGCCGGCCGTATAAACAGCACTCCCCGCAATCGATCCGGTATTATTGACCCCGTCATCGTATTTTGAATCGATTTCCAGGCACACCTCGGCCGGCAAGTTGGTAAACACAATACAATGTCTGGCCGCGCCCGGTCCCGGATCGACCCATGAAATACTGTACGTTCCGCCAAATGGATGTTTGGGAAGGTCGGAAGTACCATTGAACGTGCCGGCAATGATATTGGCCAAGGCCAGATCGCTGAATACGGCAAATACCTCGGCGCCGGCTATCTGACCGTTATTGTTGCCGTTTGTGCTGTCTGTTCCGGGCGGAAATAGGGCGCTATTTTCATCACCCGGGAGTTGTCCATACTTGTCGTAGAAAGTCATGACGCCGGCGCGCAATTCATCGGCCGACTTGACGACCCGTTTGACTTTGGCGTTTTGGATCATTTCCTGGCCTTTGAGGACACCGCCGATCAGGAGTCCTATGATGACCATGACAATCGCAATTTCGACAAGCGTAAAGCCCTTCTGATTGTTACCTATTCGCAGTTTTTTTCGCATGATATTCTCCTTTAAAAATGGGTCTATTCCTGTTTGCATGAATTCCCCAAATTCCTGTTTATAGCGCGGAAATAGCGATCTATTATTTGCGTTATATACGGAATATGGTGAAAACCGGTATTCTTGTGTTATTGATATAATCGGCAAGAAGGGATATTAAATTAAAATTAATTTAATAAAGGCGGAAAAAGACTTATGAACTGGAAAAAGGGATTAGGCCTGTATCTGTTCGAATTTAATGCAAAAATAGGAACAACTGCCTATCATTTAAAAAGGGCCAAGCAGCATGCTTTGTATTTATTAATGATTTCAACTGTTTGCGCGAGCAAGTTGATCCACGGCTTCATGCTGTTATTTTTTTGCAGGATCTCACAAAAATCGGCAATCCCGCACTGAATCGATCAACCGGATCTTTCAGTAAGAAAGAGGGGCTGCCCTTGTCTGACAACACCCTCTTAAAATGAGTG
>RPPU01000003.1 GCA_003819975.1 Desulfobacteraceae bacterium | reverse complement strand
AGATCGCCTTTATAGCGCGGTAGATCCAAAAAACGATTGTCCGGATTCTGCGTGGAGGCGGCCGGATCCTGATACAGACCATAGGTCAAAACCCGCAACTCATAATTGAAATGATTTTCAAAGAGATCTACCAATAGAGAAGAGTCGGCCGGGTCTGTTTGAATTTGATTTTCCATTGTTAAATAAAGATCAGCGGCAATAGCGACTTGCACCTTGCAAATCCAGGATAAAAGTAAAAGCAATATAAAAACCGATTTATGGATTTTGTTCATAGGACGCTTGCCTTTTGCAGCGTTTTTATGCCGGAGGCAACCGATTCACGCAGCCTAACCGCCACTATCAAAGCTCCCAGAATAAGAATTATGGCATTCAAATAAAAAGGAAAAACAGGGCCGACTTTATCGCAACAACAGATTTAAATTGAAAACGGAATCCGACACCTTCTTCACGACCGCTCTGCGATAGATCATAGTCGTAATATCTTCTTTGATAACCGCATCCATGATGATCATCTGCGAGATAAAAGCATGGATTTGGCCGTCAACCGTAATGCTGTTCTCATATCTGAATTCAGCGGTCTTGAACAGCTTGCCGGAAACCGTATAGAATTCGGCTTTCACTCCAAGCAGATGCTCTTTTGAAACCCAGTATTTGATGCGATCATAGGTCACCTTCTTGTCGATCGCCTTCAGATCGAAAAGATAACAAGCCGCACCGTCAGCTTGCTCCTCGGAGAATCGGCTGACCTCATAATCGCCGGCATAATTGGTGGAAGCGATGTCGCCGTTGGCTGCTCCGCCCATTAATTTTTGCCTGGGCGAAATCGGCACGGCCTTGGAGAGACCCGGTTTCATGAACCACATATTGCGGTCGATCATCAGAATTTTTTGCCCCTTGACCTTGGCCGGCTCCAGGAATTCGGCCAAGGAATTAAAATCACGAGCCGTCACCTTAAGAACCCTATCTTGTTGCCGGCCTTCTTCAATCGATTGGATTTCGATTTCCCACTCCACCCCTCCCAAGTTCCCCCGGGCTTGGTCCGCCTTTTTGAGAATGTCCCGGGGTGTCAGGTCGGCTGAAGCCGGAGCATGAAAACAAAGCAGAATAAAGCCGAGCACTAAAACGAATAAACGATATTTATATCTTGAAAACATTTTTTCTCTCCAAACAGATTTGTTTTTTTTGGTAAGGGGCAGATTTAAAACCTGCCCCTACGGCATTATATGAAACGTTTCTCGGCAACAATTATCTTATGCGGTTTTTCCGATTCCCTGTTTTTACGGAATCGAAAAAATCTAGACATGCCCAAGGGCATCCACGACATTCTGCCCGGCTGCTCGCCTGGCCGGTATGATTGCCGCTATTAAAGAAAGGAACATCAAACAGATCATCAATACCAGCAAAGACTGGGGCACCAGATGTACAACCAAAGGCACGGGCGTGGAGATCCCGGGCGGAGTATAGGTCGGCGCAAGCACACGAATCAGGGACCAGGCTGCGCAATGCAATATTATCCCCATCAGGCTCCCGAGAAGCCCCAACAAACCGCCCTCCATGGCAAAAAGCAATGAGACGCCTCTGCGTTTTAAACCCAAAGCCCTCAGGGTTCCGATCTCCTTTGTTCTTTCCAAAACAGCCATACTCATGGTATTGATCGTACTCATGACGACGATGATCAAAACAATAGAAAACAAAAAGAGGAAAATCATGTCAAACATTCCTCTAACTTTTAGATAAAAAACGGATAATTCCCTCCAGGTTTTGATCTCAACCGCAAAACCGGCTTTGGCTAGTTTGGTTGAAAGGCGTAAGCGCATCGGCTCGGTTTTTTGCCAATCATCCAATAAAACCACGATTTTTTCGGCTTTATCCGTATCATACAGGGCTTGCGCATAAGTGTAATTAACCCGCATGAATTTGTCATTGGTCGCATCGGAACCGGAATCGTAAATACCCGACACGTACATGTCCATGGCGTTCATTTGTCCCGCAAGGGTCGTGGCCATAACGACGCCTTCTTTCCCGGGTTCCAGACTCAGATATTTGGCCAGATCCTGGGCCACTTCCACTCCATAGTCTTTTTTTTCGCTTAAAAGTTCGCCCTGAACGGGTCTGAATGTACCCCATCGTCCTTTGATGATTTTATCATCTTTGGGAATAACTCCTTGCGCCATGAAAATAGTGGAAATCTTCCCATTGGAAACCAGTCCGGCGATATGGATCTGCGGAGTGGCCACGATCACCGCCTTTTCTTCTTCGATTGTTTTTATGATCTGCTTGATCTCCGCATTTGAAAACATATAGCGCTGTGGATCGAGTTTGCCTTTTACTAACCATCCGGCCTTGTAAATCGTCAGATGTCCGAGACCCTCACCGCGGATGGACGACTCTCGAACGCCATAATACATATTATCCGTGTAACCTCGAAACAGACTGATCGCTGCAAAACCGAACCCAACGGCCGATAAGGTAACCAGTGATCGGCGTTTGTTTCTGAGAACATTACGAACCGCTAATTTCATCCATTTCAACATGGTTTGGATCCTCCGTTTACGATCCGACCGTCTTCCAAACGCACCAGCCGTTTGACCCGATCCAAAAGGCGCTGGTCATGGGTTGAAAAAATAAAAGTGGTCTGGTCTTTTTCATTCAACGCCCGCATCAGATCAATGATCATGCGCGCGGTTTCCGAATCCAGGTTGGCGGTCGGCTCGTCGGCAATGACCAGCGCAGGGCCGGTCACCAGAGCTCGGGCAATGGCTACGCGTTGTTGCTGGCCGCCCGACATTTTGGACGGCCGATTTTGGACCAGATCGGCCAAGCCCACCTCCTGTAAACGAACCAGTGCTTTAGCCTTGGCTTCCGCCGCGGACAGGCCCCGGATCTGCAGCGGCAACATCACATTCTCAAGAGCTGAAAGCACCGGTACTAAATTAAAACCCTGAAAAATAAAACCAACGGTCTGATTGCGCAATTCGCTGCATTGATTATCAGACAAAGAACAAACCTCCCGGCCCCTCATGCTTAATTCACCCTCCGTAGGTTCATCGATCGCTCCGATCAGATTCAGGAGCGTGGTTTTTCCGGAACCGGATGGCCCCCAGATGGCGATAAACTCGCCTGCTTCAACCTGCAAATCGATTCCCCTTAATGCCCGCACCACGGTTTCTCCTAAAAAATAGTCCTTTTTTATATTTTTCATTTCAATTAATGACACGCGGCAACCTCCTTTTGATCATTTCTGTATCTAATGTAAAGAAGGGCCTACTCTTTTTGAATGATTAAGCGATAAAAGGACAGAGCTGGCGACAAAGGGGTATCGCAGGGAATGAAGGGGAAAATCTGACCCGGTAATAAAAAAACCCCGGGCATGCCCGAGGTCGGATCCGATCGTTGATTATTGGTTTTAAAAATCTAGTCCGGCTCGTTGCGTCGGGCTTTGGCCAGTTTGCGTATGCAATACCGGAACGCCAAGTTGTCCGGCAAAAAAAACTGCAACTGGGTCCTGGCGCGCCAGAGCCTCTGGGCAATGGAAGAAAAAGAGAGTGCTTTTTTGTAAAGCTTGAAAAAACCTTGCTGGAGTTGTTCCGGCGTCATACGCGCGGGCTTGAAAACCACATGGGCCGTATCGTATTTCTCCCAGTTGTGGTGCAGGATCCGGCCTTCGCTCTCCATCTGATCGTAAAAGCGCGTGCCCGGATAAGGAGTCAGGATGCTGAAATAAACACTGTCCAGATTGGATTTGCGCACAAAACCGGCGAGCTGATCGAACACGGTCACGTCGTCGTGATCGAAACCCACGATAAAACTGGCCTTGGCGCCGATCCCGTATTGATGCAGCTTCTCCACCGCCGCCAGATACTCGGACGGCCGATTGACTTTTTTGTGACACTCGGCCAAGACTTCTTCCGAAAGACTTTCCATGCCGATCAGCAGGCCCAGACAGCGGGTTTCCGACATCAATTTCATGATTTCTTCATCGCGGGTGACCGTGATGGAAGCCTGACCCACCCACTGGATCTTATAAGCTTTCAACATGGTCAAGAGTTCCTTGCAATGAGTGCGGTTGCCCACGATGTTGTCGTCCACGAAAAATACCATATTTTTAAGCGCCAGTCGTTTAGGCGTGGGTTTGACTTCCGCGACCATGCGCTCGATCAGCTCCAAAGGTTTGGTGCGGTAATGCCCGCCGAAAAAGTTGGTAACCGCGCAGAAATGACAACTCAAGGGACAACCCCGGGTGGTTTCGATGAAATCCACCGGACTGTACAAATTCTTATCCGTAATGTCCCAGCGCGGTAATCGCGTACCGGTCATATCGAATAACTGCTCGGCCTTGTAAATCCGTTTCAGGCGGCCTTGTTTAAAATCCTCCACCAATTGCGGCCAAACCAATTCACCCTCGCCCACCACTACGCTGTTGCAATGGTTCAGCGCCTCCTCGGGCCGGGCCGAGGGATGCATGCCGCCCATCACCACCGTTACACCCCGGCTGCGGAAGCGATCGGCGATCTGATAGGCGCGCGGCGCCAACGCGGTCATGGAGGTAATACCCACCAAGTCGACATCGACGTTTTCATCGAGCTTTTGCACGCGCTCGTCGATCATGCTGACTTCGCAATCCGGCGGCGTATAGGCGGCCAGCGAGGGCAACGCCAAGAGCGGCAGTTTAAAATAAAAATCCTCACCTAGGATTTTGTTTTGACTGACCGGTGAAACCAATAGAATTTTTGTCGGGCGCATAATTTAAACAGTCCTTTCTGAAAAATTTATAATTGAAATAAATTACTACTCCAATAGATGGCATTCAGAACCTTTAAATAGATTTCAGATCCGGAGAATGTCCGAGATAAACGCTATTCTATCGGTAGAGACGCACGGCTCAGTAGAGCCGCGCTCTACTGAGCCGTGCGTCTCTACAAACCTCGTTAGGTCAAGTCCTGATTTAAAGTTGTCACTTTTTTTTACATTCCTTGGAATGCGCGGATAAGGGCAGGAGCCCTCGTGTGACGCGTCGCCGCACTCTAAATGTTTGCGCTTTTCACTCCTTCGTTATTCGATATTCCATGTTCGATATTTATTTATAGAATCATGCTGGGCAGGCACAGGGGCCTGCCCCCTACACCCATCGGTCCTTGCTTTAATTCCGAGCCTTCTTAATCTCGTTTCAATGCTCTTTGTTTTTACCCTTGACCCCTTTCTGATTCTGAATTCTGAATTCTGACTCCCGGCTACCTGAGCGGTTGTGATTTATCTATTATCTTTCTCTTCCGGCTTTTTCACCGGCAGATTCAGATGAAACATCTCATCCGGCACTTTCTTCAACACCGGCTTGCGGTACGTCATAATGGTCACATCGTCTTTCAGCAGAGCGCCGGTTATGGTCATTTTGGATATAAAAGGCCGGTTTTGGCCCTGAACGAACACACGGTTATCATATTCGAATAAGGCGGTCTTGAACAGCTTGCCCGATACGGTATAAAACTCCGCTTTAAGGCCCACCAGTCGTTCTTTGGAAATCCAGTATTTGATGCGCTCATAAGTGACTTTTTTTTCAATCGCACTTAGATCGTAGAGATAACAGGGTTCGCCGCTTAGAACCTCTTCCGCTTCATGGATCACCCTATAATCCGCCACATAATTGGTCGCCGCAATATCCCCGCCGGCTGCGCCGCCGGCCAATTTTTGCCTGGCCGAAATGGCCACGGGCATGGAAAGACCGGGTTTTGAAAACCACATATTCCGGTCGACGACGAGCAGTTTCATGCCCTTGGTTTCGGCCGGGGTCAGGAATTCAACCACCGCATCATAACCGCGCAAGGTCACCTGCAGGGTCCTTTGCCGGGGTCGGCCTTTTTCAACCGTATCAATGACCATCTCCCATTCCAACCCGTCAAAATTACCGCCTCTGGCTTCATCTGCTTTTTTCAAAATCTCTTGCGTAGTCAAAGCCATGACAACCGGAGCAGGCAAACCGGCTATAACAAATATCATAAAGATAAATAGAACGCCCATTTTGATTTTGAAGCGACTAATCATTCTTTCTCTCCAATTTTGAGTAGGGGCGGGTTTCAAAGCAAACAATTTCAGGAAAAAATTGTGACCCACCCCTATAGGCGCAATCCCATATTGCCGCCGGTTTCCGCATTCTGACTTCCGGTTGACTGAACAAATACTTTATTCCTACTCATCCCATTGAGGTTTTTTGATCCTATATTTTTCAAGCTTAAAAAAACCTAAACGTGCCATAAGGCATCCACCACCTTTTGCCCGGCCGCGCGCCTGGCCGGAATAACCGCCGCCATTAAGGAAAGCACGATCAGACAGGCCATTAAGACCACCATGACCTGGGGTACCAGGTGTACAACCATTGGTACGGAGATGGATGTGCCGGGCGGTGTATAGGTTGGTTGAAAAATCCGAATCACGGCCCAGGTCGCGACATGTAAAAACATGCCGAAAAGGCTGCCGCAAAGGCCTAAAAGCCCGCCTTCCAAGGCAAAAAGCAAATTCACGCCCCTGCGCTTCAAGCCCAAAGCCCGCAAGGTCCCGATCTCCCGGGTTCTTTCCAGAACCGCCATACCCATGGTGTTGACCGTGCTCATCACCACGATGATCATGACAATCGTAAACAGAAAAAAGAAAATGCTGTCGAACATGGCTTTGACTTTGGAATAAAATATGGATAATTCGTTCCAGGTTTTTATATCACAGTTGAATCCCGCCCGGGTTAATTTATCCAAAAGCCTTATTCGCATTGAATCGGTCTTGCGCCAATCGTCCAAAAGGACCACGACTTTTTCCGCCATTTTAGCGTCATAAAGAGCTTGGGCAAAACCATAGTTGACCCGCATGAATTTGTCATTGGTCATGTCCGTGCCGGTTTCATAAACACCGATCACCTGAATATCCATGGCATTCATTTGTCCGTTCAAGGTCGCAGCCATGGCCACACCGTCTTTGCCCGCTTCCAGGCCTAAAAATTCGGCCAGTCCCCGGCTCATCTCTACGCCGTACATTTTTTGATCGTCCAGAGCCGCTCCTTTGATCGGGCCGTAAGAACTAAAGATCCCTTTAATAATCTTGTCTTCTTTCGGGATCACGCCCTGAGCCACAAAAATAGTCGAAACCGTGCCGTTGGAGACCAGGCCGGCAATCATGATTTGCGGGGTGGCCACCAAAACATCCGGCTCTTCTTTAATGAGTTTGATGATCCGCTGAACATCCTCTTCCAAAAACATATATTGCTGCGGATCCAATTTCCCTTTTTCAAACCAACCCTGTTTGGCAACCGTCAAATGGGCCAGACCTTCGCCGCGCACGGCCGTTTGCCTAAGGGCGTTATAGGTGGCGTCCGTGTAACCGCGAAAAAGACTGATGGCCGCGAAACCGACGCCGATGGCGAGCAAGGTGACAAAAGAACGGCGTTTATTTCTCAAGATATTTCGGAAAGCCAATTTTACCCAGTTCAACATGACGCGGCGCCTCCGTTCCCGATCCGGCCGTCTTCCAGGCGCACCAGACGCTTAACCCGATCCAGGAGGCGTTGGTCATGGGTTGAAAAAATAAAAGTGGTCTGATCCTTTTCATTCAACGCGCGCATCAAGTCGATAATGAGATGTGCGTTTTCAGAATCCAGATTGGCGGTCGGTTCATCCGCAATCACGAGCGACGGGGTGGTCACGAGAGCCCGGGCAATGGCCACGCGTTGCTGTTGACCTCCCGACATTTTAGACGGCCGATGGGCATCCAACCCTGTTAAACCGACCTCTTGCAAACGCCCCAAAGCCTTGGTTCTGGCCTCTGCCATGGGTGTTCCCTTGATTTGCAACGGCAACATCACGTTTTCCAAAGCAGACAAGACCGGCACTAAATTAAAACCCTGGAAAATAAAACCCACGGTTTTGTTGCGCAGCTCACTGCAGGCATTGTCCGAAAGCCGGGACACTTCCCGGCCGTTCATGATCAGGGATCCTTCCGTGGGTTCATCAATGGCGCCGATCAGATTCAGCAGCGTGGTTTTCCCGGAACCGGACGGTCCCCAAATACCGATAAACTCCCCGGAATCGATCTCCAGGTCAATCCCGCGCAACGCATGCACCACCGTCTCTCCCAGAAAATAATCTTTTTTTATGTTTTTCATTTCAATCAAGGGCATAATGAATATATCTCCTGATTCCGTTTACATCGCAATGAATGGCATCGAATCCGTTTTATCATTAAAAGCCTTGGGCAATCAAAGGGATTCTAAAAAAATGAAAAGATTTGAGAGGGAGTGAAAAGTTAATGAAGGCTTGAAAAGCTATCTATTCGCCTTGGATTCTTATTGAAGCCCGTTTTTCAACCGATAAATCCAATTTAATGCAAACAAAAGAATGATAACGGACACCGCAATCCAGCGGCTGCGACGGGAAGGCAATCTTAACCAAGGGCCGCGTTCAAGTTCGATTCCGAGCAAAAGAGCCGCACTATTCCATAAAAAAACGCCAAGAATGATCGTATATACCGCAATAGAAAGAGGGCAATTGGAAAAAGCCCATTTCCAATTACCCTCTGCTAAAGCCCAAAAAGAACGGGTGAACCCGCAAAACGGACAGGGATAACCGGTCCATTGCAGAAAAGTGCACTTTATCAAAGGCAACCGCTCAAGCGGCAGCCAACCTGCCAATAAAAGGGGAATCCCCGTGACCAAAGCCACAGGCAGATGATTCCCCACTACATTCCAAAAAGAGCGCGGGCATCTCCAGGAAAATAAGGGATTGCCCATTCTTTTTGATTACGCATTTCCGGCCGGAGGCGTCGGAGAGGCGCCGCTGCCGAAAACTTCGCGATAGGCAATGGACATAATGCAGAAATAAAGCGGCAATGTTAAAAAGAGCCCGATACCGCAAAGAATAACGCCGATATATCCGAGGATTCCGGCAATAAACGCAAGGCCAAGGAAAGGGAAAAAGTTTGTTTTTACTTTTTCAAAACTGGCCAGGGAAGCAGCCCAAAAATCCATCTTTTTATCGACGATCAGGAAAAGCCCGAACATCAAAGCGGTTGATGCAAAAAGCCCCACTGCAATGGCAAGAATCTGCCCAAGACAAGGGATAAAACCCAGCACGATGTTAATGATGAAAAGTGCAATACCCCAAACAAGGACAAACAACAAGGTCTGTACAAAATGATCAAAACCCTTAAAAAGATCGTTTAACTGAGGTTTTGGTTCTTTTTTATCCAGAAGGGCAAAAGTGATTAAAATCATACCGGCCATCATAGGACCCGCCAAAATAAATGTAAAACTCAACAACATGGCGACAAGTGAGGGAACAAGTAGGACCTTAAAGTTTTCTTTATATAGATTGAAACCTTCACCGATCCATTTTTCAAATTTGACTTCCGCTTTCTCCATTTTTTACCTCCTTGTTATATGGTTTCTGGAATATCTAAAACTTCTAAAACATCTTCAGATTCCCGGACCCGATGAAACCTGGATCAAAAAAATCCGTTTTATTGACAAAAAGAATAATTCCGGATAAATAGCCCAAATTTCATAATCGGTCAAGAAACATTACCGCCTGGGCTGGAAAACCTGATATAAGATATAATGGATTGTCACCTATAAATAAGAATGTTCATTATCCTGAATGTTAATAAAAAAATCAAATAAAAACAAATCGTTATTCCAAAGATTCATATCCAAGCTGATAAGATATGCCTTCATTTTTTTAATTCTTAGCGTAATTCTTATCTTACCCTTAAGGTGGATGCATCCGCCTGCCAGCGCCTTTATGCTTAGATATCGTTTGAACACCTGGTATCATGAGGTCAAAGGAGCCACATTCCAATATGAATGGGTTAAATGGGACCAAATTTCGCCCAATGCATCGCTGGCAGTGTTGGCGGCTGAAGACCAGAAGTTTCTGGATCATAATGGATTTGATTATGAAGCCATTAATGAAGCCTGGCAAAAAAATCAGCACAGCAAAAAAGTGCGCGGCGCCAGCACCATTTCTCAGCAAGTCGCCAAAAATCTCTATCTCTGGCCCGGAAAAAGTTTTTTCAGAAAAGGCCTCGAAGCCTATTTTACCCTTTTAATCGAAATTCTTTGGCCGAAACAACGGATTATGGAAGTTTATCTCAATATTGCCGAATTTGGGAATGGTATTTATGGAGTTGAAGCAGCCAGTAAAAAATTCTTCGGACACTCGGCTAAAAAATTGACTAAATATGAATGCGCCCTTTTGGGAGCGGTTCTGCCCAGCCCCACTCGGCTGCACGTCGATCGGCCATCCTATTACGTGTTAAAACGTCAGACCTGGATTTTAAGGGAGATGTATCAACTCAGCGGTTTGGAACAAGACCCTTCTCTAAAAAATAAATGAACCCTACCATAATCAAATCGGCATAGATAACTACCCTTTTTCATTGACAAATCAAAGTATCTCTTTTACTCTGTTACAGTATTTTACCTGCCCATATTTACTGGAGGGGATCTCTAAAAATTTACTTTATCGACTACGATACCCTTAAAAAACAGCTAAATATGAACAGTAAATTTCTCAAAAGGCGTATTTTTAGAGATCCCGTGGAGAAAAGATATGACCATTTCAAGAGAAATCATTAAAAAAATTCCGAAAGTTCTGCTTCACGAACACCTTGACGGCGGTCTAAGGCCCGCCACCGTGATCGAGCTGGCCGAGAAAACCGGCTATAAAAATCTGCCGACCCATAATCCCGAGGATCTGGCCGAATGGTTTTATCGCGGCGCGAACCGCGGCAGTCTTGCGCTGTACTTGGAGGGGTTCGCCCACACCTGCGGCGTGATGCAAACCGAAGAGGCCTTGGAGCGCGTTGCTTATGAATTGATTGAGGACATGAAAAAAGACGGGATCATTTATGTTGAAACCCGTTTTGCCCCGGTTTTTCATCAGCAAAAAGGCTTGCACCTCGAGACGATCGTGAAAGCCGTTCTGAAAGGGCTTGAAAAGGGAAAAAAGGATTTCGGTGTCGAATACGGTCTGATTCTTTGCGCCATGCGCAACATGAAACCTTCAGTTTCCATGGAAATCGCGGAACTCGCCGTCGATTTTCGCAATCAAGGCGTTGTGGGCTTCGACCTTGCCGGCGAAGAAGGCGGCTATCCCCCCAAAAAGCACGTGGACGCTTTTCATTTCATCCAGCGGGAAAACTTCAATATAACGATCCACGCCGGCGAGGCCTTCGGCAAGGAGTCCATTTGGCAGGCGATTCAATGGTGCGGCGCGCATCGCATCGGCCACGCCACCCGCTTGATCGAGGATATGAAAATCAAAAACGGTGAAGTCCGGAGCATGGGAACGCTGGCCCAATATATTTTGGATAAACGCATCCCCCTTGAAATTTGCCTGACCAGCAATGTGCACACGGGCGCAGTTCGAAAAATCGAAGAACATCCTTTCAGCATTTTCTATCGCTATAAATTCCGGGTCCTTTTGAATACCGACAACCGGTTAATGAGCCGGCTCACCTTAAGCGATGAGTACGCAACCGCAGTTGAAGTTTTTGGATTGACTTTGGACGATCTGGAAAAATTGACCCTCAATGCCATGAAAAGCGCGTTTTTCCCGTACAAAAAGAGACTCGCCCTCATCTATGACGTGATTAAACCGGGATATGCGGCTGCAAAAAGAAAGGCTGCATAAGGGCCCTAAGAATAGAATGGCATGCAGGCTGAAATGTCGGGTGGCTCCGGCTATCATAGGCAAGCCCGCCCCTCCGGAAGATCGCCGGAGGCGGCAGGCTCCTTTACTTTCCATTCAGTAAGCTTTTTTCGAAAAACGTATTCGTTGGGGATCCCCGTCGCCCGATTCACCGGCTACAAACCGCCCGATATTCGATTCCTGTTTTTTAAGCAAAACCTAATTTTTCTTGGGAATGCAAGCGCCGTTTTTGCACTTATATCCGGGCCCGCAATTCAGATATTTACACGGATCTTCCATCGGAGGCGGGTTCGTTTTTGGAACACAGTTCCCATCTTCGCATTTGTATCCGGACGGGCACTTTACGCCGACGCATAATACGTCTTCGATACTTCCAGCACAGGCTCTTTTGCATTCCTGGAATACCTTTTGGCAATTCTGAATACAGGAACGACACCCCGGATAAATCGGAGAGCCTGCGGCGCAATAAGGATTCTGGGGACACTGTTCCGGCGAATAGGCTTCGCACTCATCGCAAATGCAAATGTGTTTTTGAGTGAGGCAATTATCCATGCAACCCCATATATCCGCGGAAGCATCCACGGCAAAAAACATTAACCCGCCCGTAAAACAGAACAACGCGATCGACAAAGTCATGTACGCTTGGGAACTGACTGATTTTTTCCGAATCGGCATTAGCAGACCTCCTTTTAATGATATTAAATGTTTATTATTTTAATGACAAAAAGATATTTTATTTTAAACAGGAACGGTTGTGAAAGTCAAGCTGCTTCAAAATTAAAAAAAACCGGGATCGATTCGCACCGACGACTATGAATTCTCCTGCGTCGGTTCGGAAGGTCGGCTGGAGCAAATCTGCATGTTCTCGAAACGCGGCGTTTTTATTTTTTTGCGCAATAGATCAAAAGCGCCGGTCAATTGAGTGTTTAAAAAATGGTCGTCCAGGGTCAATGAAGACTGATCGGCGCCAAGGATATCGCCGTATAATTTGGTGAGCATATATTTGGTTTGAAAGCTTAGTTGGGTTTGCATGGACAGCTCTTTCAGAAAAACAAACATTTCGGCCTTTGTCGGCGGCCGCAAATCCTGTTTGGCTTGGATACGTTCGCTCATTTCCCGGCAATGGCTGCGGTAAAGCGATAAGTCGACCGATTGACCCAAGGCGCTTTTTTCAAGGCAAAACACACAAAGCGAATCTTTATTTTTAACATCCGCACAATAGGTTTCAGCTATATGGAGATAACGGTTTGCCTGCAAACAATTTTCAGAAGGATATTTTCGCGTGACCATTCCGATTTGCATGGATGAGGAAAATTTTTGATTTGTTTTGGCTTTATAAAAATCTTTTAAATTATTCAGCATTGATTTTTCACTTTCAAAGAATCGCTTAGATCATGATAGCGATGTGGTTTTCAAAAACATTGATCTCTTGCGACCCATAAAAATGAATATCGCAGATTGTTTCATTACATCTTCTTCGGGACATAGCAATATCAAGGCCATTATCTAATTGCAAAAAAAAAATTTAAACTATTGATAAGGCTAAATAAATTACAAGAGACAAATTAAAAGATAAATTAAGCAACGCTATTCCTGGCATTTTTTTTTACATACGGAAAATTTATTTACCGTATTGGCTCCCCTATCTCCCGGTTTTTGTCTTGAAATAATTTTACAACGCTCCCGGTTCTCAATTATGGCCGGCAACATCCATGGATTTTGCCTCGCTATCCGATGTCCAAAAAAAAACAAAAATCGAATCATGCCTCGCTAATTTTACGGATGATCTCTTGATCACAAACCCCCAAAAATCTCCCTTTCACATTGACAAATCCGGCTTCCTCTTTTAGTCTATCATCTTAATTATCCAAGGATTTTTAAAGGAGCTGCAACATGAGCAATCCCAAAGAACCGCGGCTGACAACCTTGGTCAGCGGAGCGGGCTGAGCCTCCAAATTGGGTCCGGGGGACCTGGACCGCGCATTATGCGGGCTTACTTTTCCGACCGACTCCAATGTCATGGTGGGCTTGGAAAAGCCGGACGACGCCGGGGTTTATAAAATCTCGGATGAGCTGGCTTTGATCCAGACCGTGGATTTTTTTACGCCCATTGTGGACGATCCCTATTGGTTCGGCCAGATCGCGGCCGCCAATGCTTTGAGCGATGTCTATGCCATGGGCGGCACGCCCAAGACCGCCATGAATCTGATCGCTTTTCCGGTCAAGGAAATGGACATCTCTGTTCTGCGCCGGATCATTGAAGGCGGCATTGATAAACTCAAAGAAGCCGAAACAGTCTTGCTCGGCGGTCACAGTATCGAGGACAAAGAACTTAAATACGGCCTTTCCATAACCGGATTCGTGCACCCGTCCCGCGTGCTGGTTAAAGGCGGCCTCAAACCCGGCGACCGGCTCATCCTGACCAAACCTTTGGGAACCGGAATCATCAACACGGCCGTCAAAGGCGGATTGGCCTCAGAAGCCTTGATTCAAAAAGTGACCCGCGTCATGGCTGAATTGAACAAAAAAGCCGCCCAAATCATGTCGAACTATCCGGTCAACGCCTGCACCGATATTACCGGTTTCGGACTCTTGGGACATTTGGCCGAGATGGTTGCGGCTTCAGGATGCAGCGTACGCCTGCAAGCCGCCCAGGTCCCTCTTCTGCCGGAAGTATTGCACTTTGCGTCCATAGGTATCGTGCCCGCCGGCGCCTTGCGCAATCGCGAATTCCGCGCACCCATGATCGCCTTTGCTCCGTCCGTGGCTCCTGTGCTGCAGGATGTTCTTTTCGATCCGCAGACTTCGGGCGGCCTGCTGATTGCCGTTCCCGAGAAAAATGCTGCCGGATTGTTGGACGCATTACAACGGGAACAAATCCTTGAAGCCCGAATAATAGGCGAAGCACAGAAGGACCCTGCCAAAAAAATAATGGTGGCTTAATCACCCCGCCAAGGAATTGATGATGGATTGGTTTTATCAAAACGGAAAAAAAAGAGTGGGACCAATAGATGACGAATCATTCAAAGAAGCGATTATTTCCGGAAAAATAAATGACACGACTTTGATCTCGAAATCGGGCATGAAAGGGTGGCAGCGTTTTGCCGAAATTCGGATTCACCCTGATATATCATCTATACTCCCGAATCTTGAAACGGGCAAACAACTGGTCATTTGCGCAAATTGCAATAAAACATATCCCGTTACTGAACTTATTGTTTATGATAATAAGCACATCTGCCCAAACTGTAAACCTGAATTTGTCCAGCGTCTCAAGGAAGGCGCCCCCTTACCCGAAGTGCTCATTACTTTTAAAGATTTTAACCGTGAAATCATCCATCTGGATTACGATCTAAAAACCAAGGAATGCCTTGAAAACGGTTTTGCTTTGCTGAAAAATAATTTTTGGGCGGTGGTATGGGCGACTTTCATTGTATCGGTTATTTTTCTTGTCATGTATCATCTTATTCCTCTTCTCGGCACGGTCGCCAACCTGATTCTGAGCGGCCCCTTGATCGGCGGTTTATTCCATTTATTTATTCGATTGGGCCGTAATAAGTATGTTGAAATCGGTGATGTTTTTAACGGGTTAAAAGGAAAAAATTTTCTACAACTTATGCTGGCGTATGCGGTTCCGATTCTTTTTCTGATAATCACAATTTTCGCCATTGTTTTGATTTTAGCCGCATTTATCAACTTATCTTCTTTCAAAGTTAACACATTATTCAATACCGCTTATTTCTTTTTTTGCCTCCCCGTTTTCTTGCTAATCTTTGCCGGATTAACTTATTTAGTCATCTCCTGGTCTTTTACTTTACCCCTGATTATCGACAAGGAGTTGTATTTTTGGACCGCTATGCAAATCAGCTACAAAATGGTGAACAAACATTCGTTTCAGGTGTTCGGCTTATTCTTTCTTTCTGGCCTTGTCGGTATCTCCGGCATATTTCTCTTGGGAATTGGCTTATTGGTTACGCTGCCGATTTTTTTCGGCGCCATGGCCTTTGCCTATATTGAAATATTTAAAGGGTAAAATGAACCTTTTGTAAATTCTAAAACAGCTTCAATACCAAAAAGAGGGAGGAATAAAGATGGATTGGTATTATTATGACGGCAAAGACAGAGTGGGTCCCTTAGACGACGAACCGTTCAAACAAGCGATCGCTTCCGGAAAAATCAAAGACACGACCTTGATCTGGAAACCGGGCATGAAGGGTTGGCAGCGCTTCAAAGATCTCTCTCGCCAACCCGAAATATTAGCCATGCTCCCGAACCTTGAAACGGACAAACAACGGGTCACTTGCGTCAATTGCAACAAGACCTACCCCGTTACCGAAGTCATTTTGTATGACAATAAACACATCTGCCCGAATTGCAAACCCGAATTTGTCCAACGTCTGAAAGAAGGCGCCCCCTTGCCGGGAGCACCCGTCGATTTTAAAGATTTTACGCGTGAGATCATTCATCAAGACTACGACTTAAGCATTGGGGAATGCATAGAAAATGGTTTTGCATTATTGAAAAAATATTTCTGGCTGGTTGTGGGAGCCACGTTTATTATCATGATTATTTCCTCTGTCAGCGGGATCATCCCTTATGCCGGGTATGTATTCAGCCTCGTTTTATCGGGACCGTTGACCGGAGGCTTATTTTATTTTTTCATTCGTTTGGCACGCGGCCAACATCTTGAGCTCGGCGATGCCTTTGACGGGTTTAAAGGCCGAAATTTTTTGCAACTGATGCTGGGCTACGCAGTCCCAATGCTTTTTTTTGCCATCGCAATTATCGTCATTGTTTTGATTATCGCTTTATTTGTCGGCTTATCTTCTTTTAAAGCGGATACATTATTCGACAGTTCCTATCTAATTTTTCTTATCCCCCTATTCCTGTTGATCTTTGTCGGATTCGCTTACTTATTTATCTCCTGGTCCTTTACTCTGCCTCTGATTATCGACAAGGAGTTGAATTTTTGGCCCGCCATGCAAATCAGTTTTAAAATGGTCAACAAACATTGGTTTAAGGTTTTTGGTTTAATGTTTGTTTGCGGTCTAATCGGCGGATTAGGCATCCTTTTATGTTGTATAGGCATGTTTGTAACCATGCCTATTTTTCACGGCGCCATGGCCTATGCCTATATTGAAATCTTTAAAGGGTAGGGCCAAAGGCTGATAGACTGTTGACTTTTAGAATAAAGGAAGAAAAAGGAGATCGGTGAATTTTATTTTAATAGGTTGTGTGTCTCTGTAAATTTTGTCGCTGATCTCCTCATTCTGACTCCTGGATTCTGACTTCTGGCTGCTTAAGTAAATACAAAGGATTTTTAAATTCATGCGCCGTTCCGCCGCCATTATTGTCAACCCTGTCTCCGGGCGGGGTCAAACCATGAAAAAAGCCCGCAAAGCCATTCGCTTACTTGAAAAGGCCGGAGTTAAAATTCAATTACTGCCCACCCTTTATCAGGGTCATGGCCGTTTTCTGGCGCGAGAGCATGCTTCAAAAGTTGAAGTGATAATCAGCATCGGCGGCGACGGCACCCTAAACGAAGTCATCAACGGCCTGTTGGACGCCCATAGCGATATTCCCATTGCCGTCATTCCGGCGGGCACGGCCAATGTAGTCGCCTTGGAACTGAAGATACCCAAAGATCTTGAATCCCAAATACATATTGCCCTTGAAGGACCATGCCGCAAATTGGACTTGGGGCTGGCGGACCATCGCCCTTTTATCATGGCGGCCGGAATCGGGCCGGATGCCGAAATCGTGACCCGGATTGCCGAAAAGCGCGATCATAAAGGAATCTCCAAATTAAATTATATTGCTCCTACTTATCACACTATTTTTCATTACCCCTATCCGACCATGCGGATCATCGTAGACGGCAAAATGGTCGATGAAACCGCCACCTTCACGCTGGTCGGCAATTGCTCTTTATACGGCGGGCACTTTCACCCTTTCCGCAACGCCGATCCGGCCGATCGCTTGTTGGATGTATGCGCCATGCACATGAAAAAGCCCGGCGATTGGTTAACGTATGCCCGCTACGGTTTACTTGGCCGCTTTTCTTCTTGTCCGGATATGACTCACTACCAAGGTCGTGAAATCCAGGTCCTTGCCCTTGATCCGATCAAGATCCAAATAGACGGCGACCCGGCCGGTCAACTGCCCGTGACTTTCGGGATACTTCCCGAAGCGGTTTCCTTTTGTGTGGCGGAATAAATTCATGCCCTTTTCGATCTATCAAATCCCTTTGCATAAAGAATATGTACAAGCCGAGTTTCATCCGCTGGATCATTCCATTTTTCTGCTTTATGAAAACGGTCAACTCGAATCGGTGGCCCTCTCCGGAGAACGAGCCGACCTTTTCTCCTTTGGTCATAAACCGCTGGCTTTCCGCATCACGGCGGACGGTTCTCTGGCTTATATTTTATGTGAAGGATTTTTGATCACTTTCCATATCCCCTCCAAAAGGCACACGGAATGCCTTATCGACGATCGTTTCAGCCGTCTCGAGTGTTATAAAGATTGCGCTGTTTTGTACGGGATGCAAAAACAGGTTTTGATGATGAAACCGCACGGCCGCAAATGGAATGCTTTTACGGTCGCTGAATATATTCGGCAATTAAGAACGGTGCCGAAAACCGAGCAAATCCTGATCTACAATGAAAAACACGATCTGGCCATTGCCGATCTGAACGGGAAAACGCTCTGGTTTGCGGAAAAACTCTTTATTGCGGGCGAACTCCTGGTAAGCCATGACGGCCGCAACGGTTATTTTTTGGATTACAACCGCAACCTGATTAAGTTCAACCTCGAGACCCAGGCCTTCGTCGAACTGAGCGGCATTCCGCTGTGTACTTTGATGGCCGTCCCGGCCGACGGCGCTTTATTGCTGGTTTTCGACATTGAAAACAACCTGAGATTGTTCGATGAATACGAGGTTTGTCTCTGGAATGAGCACTTATCTCATCGGATCCAGCAAATCAAAATGGCGTCGCGCGGCGATTATTTTGCAATCATCGATGAAGACGGCATCCTCACCTGTTTTGCGGTGCACACAGATGCAAAACCCACGGCCGATTTCCTGGAAACCGTTCCCGGTCCGCGGGTTCGGGAGCGCCTGCCGTCCTGGTCGCTCCCTTCCGACATCGTGTTAAAAAACATAACCATCAATCGATCGGGACGGCATGCCGGCATCGTCAATCAAAAAGGCGGCATCGATTTTTTCGATGAACAAGGTTCACTCCGTTACCGAACGACTTTTCCCGATCCGATTCAAAATCTCGCGTTAGACGATGACCTAACCTGGGTTTTCATAACCGGAAGGAAGCAAGCCCGGTTGATCGATGTTACGGAAAACCGTTCAGTTTATTTTGCTTTCGATCCCTATGGCGTTCACGGCGTCGCAATCAATTTCGGCCTGCAAAAAGTCTGGATGCTGTCGCAAAACGCGCGGTTGCTGATTTACGATTTTAAAGGATCGATCCGGGCCGACCTTCCGTCGCCGCAAACGCCGTCAACGCCTCTCTCCTGTGAAAAAGACGGCGTCGCTCTTTTTCATAAAAACATTTTAAAGGCCCTCTCTCCGGAAGGCCGATTGCTCTTCAGTCATACGTTCAAGTCCGATATCCGCCAATTGTTTTATACGGAACGCCGTCTCGTCGGCGCCCTGACGGATCGCTCGCTTTTTTCATTCGATCTCGAAACATTGAAAGGCCGTTTTTGCCGCTTGAACGCATTCAATCCCGAGGTTCCGATCGTGTGCGCGCAACCGCTGCTTTGTATGGATGAAAACGGTTGGTTGCGGTATTTGAATCTCGAACTTGACACGATTGTTCATGTGAAAAGAAAATCGGCTGCTTCTCTGTTTTTTGTTCAAAATGCCGTTGTGCAGGAAATCGTCGGCACGCGTGACGGTCTGTTCGGTCACGATCCAAATCAAAACTTGTCCTGGCGTTGCCGGTCCGCGAACCCGATCGTCGCTTCCGCCTTGATGGAAAACGGCTTGATTTTTCTTACGGCTAATACTATTCAATATATCCGAATATCCGACCGGCCGGAAACCGAAAGCAAACTTTCCAAATTTCTGGAGATCTGAAAGGAGAAACAGCTGATGAATCATCTTTTGCAGGAAATGGCCGTCTGCATCCGATCCCGCTACCCCATTCTTTACTTAGTCACATCGGAAGAGACCCGGGCGGAAACCCTGGTCAAACAAGTTTCCGAAGCGACCCAAAAAGACTGTTTTTTCTGGACCGGTTCCGAAGGCTTTTATAATTCGAATAAATTCGACAAGTCCTTGAATGCATTGGATGCTTTGCAGGTCATTTTTAATTTTACCGGGCCCGGCTTGTTCATTCTCAAAGACTTTCATCCTTACCTGGAAGACCATCAGATCGTCAGAAAACTTCGCGACCTTGCGACCCATCTGAGAAAAAGCTATAAAACCCTGATCCTGATCTCGCCGCTTCTGATTTTGCCTCCGGGTTTGGAAAAAGACATCAGCCCCATCGATATACCCCTGCCCACGGCCGATGAATTGAAAAAAATTCTCCTCGATATACTGGATTCCCTGAAAAATTCGAAAAAAATCACGATTCAGGCCGATGACGCTCTGATTGAAAAAATCATCAATGCCGCCCGCGGTCTGACTCTGAATGAAGCTGAAAATCTTTTCGCCAAGCTGATCATCCGGGATCAGTCGTTTAACGAGCAGGATTTGCCGTTTGTGCTGGCTGAAAAGAAAAAACTAATCCGCAAATCGGGTTTGCTCGAATATTACGCTTTTTCGGAAAACATGGACTCGGTCGGCGGATTGGATAAATTGAAAATCTGGTTGGCCCAGCGCGGTACGGCCTTCAGCCAAAAAGCCCGGGATTTCGGCTTGCCTGAACCCAAAGGCATGCTCTTGCTGGGCGTGCAGGGCTGCGGCAAATCATTGGCCGCCAAAGCGACCTCCGCGCTTTGGAGCTTACCCCTGTTAAAACTGGATATGGGAAAAATATTTGACGCCTACTTAGGTTCTTCTGAAAAAAATATCCGCGAAGCCATTCGCGTGGCCGAAGCGATTGCGCCCAACATTCTCTGGCTCGATGAAATCGATAAAGCGTTTTCAGGAATGGGCTCCCCTCATTCCGGCGATTTCGGCTCTTCCGCCAGAGTATTCGGGACTTTCCTGACCTGGATGCAGGAAAAAAGTTCTCCGGTCTTTGTACTGGCAACCGCCAATAATATCGAGAATCTGCCTCCGGAATTGATCCGAAAAGGACGCTTCGATGAAATCTTCTTTATCGATCTGCCCACGAATGAGGAGCGCCGCAACATCTTTGAGATTCACTTCAAAAAAAGAAAGCGCGATCCGGTTCGTTTCGACCTGGATCTATTCACGCAAAAAACAGTCGGCTTTACCGGTTCGGAAATCGAACAACTCGTTATCTCCGCTCTCTATCGCGCCTTTGCCGCCCAGAGGGAGATTGAGAACAAGGATATTCTGCTTGAAATCGAGGAAACAGTGCCTTTATCCGTAACCTATCAGGAAAAAATATCGGCTTTAAGGCAATGGGCCGAGAAACGCGCCCGTTCGGCTTCGTAATTTTTTCAATCGGCAATAGAATACGATTGAAGGCATCAAAAAAAAAGTGAGATTTCGAAATGAAAGAACGTCGATATCTGGAAGGTTTTCATTTTATCCAATTATTGCAGCAAAATGAAAAAATAACAATCGTGCGAGCCCTTAGGAAGCTTGATCAATTTCAATGTATTTTAAAACTCCCCACTCTTGACGACCCAACCTTAAATGATCTTAATCAATTGGAATATGAATATGCTTTATTAAAAAAATTGAATACTCCCGGCATATGGAAACCTCTATTTTTAGATAGAATCGGATCTTCGACCGTTCTTGGTTTTAGAGATTTTGAAGGCATTTTACTTTCGGAATATCTCGAAAAAAGCGTTATCAGTATGGATAATTTTTTCAAAATATCCATTAATCTTGTCCAAATTGTCAAAGAACTTCATCATGATGGTTTCGTTCATGGAAATGTCACTCCTTTTAATATTCTGATAAATCCCGAAAAAAAAATCGTTCAGCTTATTAATTTTCATTCTTCCTTCAAAAACAATCAGGCCCAGACAATAACACGATTCGTTGAAGACATGGAAATAAATTTTTTTTATATCGCTCCCGAGCAAACCGGTAGAATCAAAAACCGTCCTGATTCGCGGTCGGATTTGTATTCCCTGGGTGCCACGTTTTACAGGATGTTAACGGGAAAACATCTTTTTAATTCTCAAGACCCCATGGAAATAATTTATGCCCATTTGGCCTACATACCGCTTGCACCCGATAAACTAAATCGCGATATCCCGCCTACACTCGCGAATTTGGTTATGAAATTAATCGCTAAACTGCCTAAGGAGCGTTATCAAAGCGCAACAGGTTTGCTGAGGGATCTCGAAAAATCGTTTCGAATGTATTCCGCAACGGGAACCGTTCAGGATTTTTCATTGGCCCAATCGGAAATTTATGAGTGTTTTGAAATTTCTCAAAAACTTTACGGCAGAAAAGAAGACTTTAAAACGATCTGTAACGCCTTTCAGAAAATCTTTCAAGAGAATCTAGAGATTATCATGGTTTCCGGATCTCCGGGCATCGGAAAATCTTTTTTGATTGAACAATTTTCCAAATTTGCTATCCAAAATCAAGGTCATTTTATTTCGGGGAAATTTGACCAATACAAAAATAACGTGCCCTATCATGCCATCCGGCAAGCGCTCCAAAAAATGATAAATAAAATACTTATTGAACATTCAGGTGCATTCAGTGAATGGAAAAAAAGCATTCAGAATGCCTTGGGTCACAACGGATGCATTATCACGGATCTTTTACCTGAATTGGAATTAATCGTTGGAAAACAACCTGACGTGCCGAAATTAGGCCATCTGGAATCCCGCAACCGATTTCATCTTACTTTCTCGAATTTTATACGAGCACTGGCTTCTTCCAGCCATCCGCTTGTAATGTTCATTGACGATTGTCAATGGGCTGATTTCGCCTCTTTAGAACTCATTAAAACCATATTGACCGATCCGGAAATAAAATTTCTCATGTTTATCGGTGCTTATCGCGACCAAGAATTTAACGCCAATTCGCATTGTCTCGCCACATTGGGAGCCATAAAAAACGAAACCCCGCATCACATGCAATTTATTGCACTGCAGCCGCTTTTAATCGAATCGATGGATGAATTATTAAAAGAAACCTTGCATGAAACTTCTTTTCAATTGGCCCATCTATCAAAACTAATCATGAAAAAATCGCAAGGAAATCCTCTTTTCGCCATGCAATTTTTGCAATCACTTTATCATCGCCATATTTTACAGTTTAATCATTCCGCTCAATCATGGTCTTTGGATTGGTCTTCTGCACATGAAACTTCGTTCAGCGAAGATACCGCGGATATAATCGTATCGCGATTGAATGATCTTTCATCCGATACCCGCGATGTTCTTCAAACAGCCGCTTCTATAGGAAATATTTTCGATTTGCATACGTTATCCCAGGCTACTCAAATAAATGAGATGCAGTTGCTTAGTCATTTAGATCATGCCGTGGAAAATCAATTTATCGTATTTTTTGAATCGTTTCTTCATGATAATCGGTTATCTTCTTCCGATCATCCGACAAACCTTCATTTTAAATTTCCGCATGATCATATTCAGCAAGCGGCTTATATACTTATTGCCGAACAGGATCGCGAAAAAAAACATTTGAAAATCGGGCAGCTTTTAAGAAAAAAAGCAAGAGAAGTAAATCTCGAAGAAAACCTATTCGATATTATCTACCATTATGGCCAAGGCCTGCGTTGGCTTACCGATTCTACCGAACGTCTTGAATTAGCCTGCTTATATTTACGAGCTGGACACAAGGCAAGAAATTCTTCCGCCTATCAATTGTCATTCGATCAATTGAAAATAGGGCTCCAGTTATTGCCCCGGGAAAGCTGGTCATCCCATTATGATCTTTCCCTTGCCTTACATATCGAATTAGCGGAGGCCGCTTATGTATGCGGGTATTTCGATTTTGTTAACAGGTTATTTACTATTGTCACTCGAAATACCAGTACAATGCTCGATAAAATAAAGATATATGAAATTCTCGTCAGGACCCACATTTCTCAACATAAATTGGAAGAGGCCATTCGAACCGGTTTATTAGCGCTTGAATTGTTGGGAATCAAGTTTCCCGTCAAACCGAAAAAATGGCATATACTATTTTATTTCCTCAAAACCTACCTTATTTTCTTGTTTAAAAAACCGGAAAGAATATTGGAATCTGCTCCGATGACAGATCCTCAACAATTAGCCGCAATGCAAATTGTTTCCGCATTGGGGTCAGCCATTTATTGGGCAGACCCCAACCTATTGCCTTTATTCGTTTTTTTTAACATTCAGTCGGTCGTAAAACATGGAAATTGCCCTGAAGCCTCCTATTCCTATGCCGGATATGGGTTAATTCTTTGCCGACTTGGCCAAATCGATACCGGACATCGATTTGGCCTGCTGGCTCAAAAACTTGCTTCTAACGACGATCGTGAAATCAATCATCTTCGCGCGGAATTCGTTTTTCTTACCTATATTCACCATTATAAAAACCATATCAAGCCTAGCGTAGAGGCATTAAATACTCTTTTTAAAAAATGTTTAACAGCCGGCGATATTGAATTTGGCGCCTGGTCTCTTATGATGTCTTCCATTTATTTTCGCGGAGCGGGAAACCCCCTTGAAACGGTCAAAGCGAAAATGGAAGGAAATCTCGATATCATCAAAACTTTAAAACAAGAAACGGCTTATCATCTGTTATCTCTCTCATATCAATGTGTTTTAAATATTCTAGGAGAAACACAAGACCCTTTTGAGTTAACCGGACCGGCTTTTGATGAAGAAACCATGTTACCTCTTTTTATTAATGCCGGAAATAAAAATTTTATTGCGAATTATTATATGGAAAAAATGTATCTGGGCCTTCTATTTGAGCGCTACGATCGCTTATTAGATATCGCCGACCGGACGAGAGCATATATTAATACCATAAGCGGAACGTTGGGATATTCTTATTTTTACTTTTATGATTCGTTGATAAAATTAGCATTTTATGAAAAACTTTCAAAAAAACAAAAGCATCAATTTCTCGTTCAAATAGAGCAAAATCAAAAAAAATTAAAATTTTGGATGCGGCATGCTCCCATGAATCATATGCATAAATATTATCTTGTCCAAGCAGAAAAATATCGCATATTGAAAGCGGACTTTGCAGCATTGAAATCTTATCATCAGGCCATTCATTATGCCGAGGGCAGCGGTTATATTTATGACGCAGCTCTGGCCAATGAGCTTGCTGCCAGATTTTACATTTCTCGTAAATTATTAAAAATCGCTTCAGCTTATCTTATGGATGCTCATTATCTTTATAATCGATGGGGCGCTAAAGCCAAAACAAAACAACTTGAAACCCAATATCATCAAATCTTTCAAAATATAAATTCGTTTCAAAAAAACTTTACCAATAAAACAACGGCTGTTCAATCAAAAAATATACAGACTATGGATCCAATTGGCGATAGAATCGATTTTCATGCTCTTTTAAAAGCCAGCCATGCCATTGCCGATGAAATTATGATAGACAAACTATTGAGCAAACTAATCCGCATCCTAATGGAAAATGCCGGTGCCGAAAAAGTAGTATTGATGTTGAAACGCGGCGATCGGTTTTTTCTCGAAGCTGAAGGGCTTTCCGGTGAAGGCAGCACGATGGTTTTACAAGGCCTATCGATTCAACAAATGAATTCCATTCCTAAGTCCATTATCCATTATGTCAGCCGCAAGCGGGAGATCCTGGTCCTGAACGATGCCAGCAACGATGAACCATTCTCGGAAGACCCTTATATCGAAGATCGAAAAATCAAATCCGTTTTATGCATGCCCTTGATTTATCAAAATGAACTTACCGCGATTTGTTACATGGAAAACAATCTCAGCCCCGGTGTTTTTACCACGGAACGGCGGGAAGCGCTGAGGATCTTGGCGTCCCAGGCGGCCATCTCCCTTAAAAATGCCCTGATCCTTCGTGATTTTAATTATGAATTGGAAGCGCGTAAAAAAACCCAAAAAGAATTGGATCAATATAAAGATCAGTTGACCCAATTGGTGGAAGAACGGACCAATGAACTAATCCGGGCCAATAAAGAACTGGAACGGGAAATTTTGGAAAAATCCCGCATGGAAACGCACATCAAGGCGTCGTTAAAAGAAAAAGAATTGCTTCTGCAGGAAATACATCATCGGGTCAAAAACAACATGCAAATAATATCAAGCCTGCTGAATTTGCAGTCCCGCTATACCAAAGACGATAAAACCCTGGCAATGTTCAAAGACAGCCGGGATCGCATTCAATCCATGGCGCTCATTCATGAAATCCTTTATAAATCCGATGATCTGACCCGCATCAATCTCGAAAAATACGCGCGCAATCTCGCTTCCGGCCTTTATCAATCTTATGGAACGGATCCGAAAAAGATACGCCTCGAAATCATGATCGAAAAAGTGTTCTTAAGTATCGACCTCGCCATTCCCTGTGGTTTGATCATCAATGAACTGGTCTCCAATGCCCTGAAATACGCCTTCCCGGCCGCCGCCCGCGATTCCGGTATCATACGGATTGTCCTGCAGACCTGCAATCCGAACGAGGTCGAATTAATCGTGGAAGACAACGGCATCGGGCTTCAAACCCATCCAAACACGAGGCCGGGCAATACCCTGGGTTTAAAACTCGTTTCCATTCTGGTTGAAGAACAATTGCACGGAACTCTTATGGTTAAAGATCATCCCGGCACTGTTTTTTCCATTCGATTTCCGTTTAAACCCGCCTTGTCTTTTAATTAAAAAAAGCCCCTCGGCTGTTAGGCCGGGAGGCTTCGTTACCTCTATTATCCTTCATTGGAATTTAGCGAATGTTAACAGAGTCGTAAAAACTGTCAAGTAAAAAGTCTTGCGGTATTAAAAAGCTTATTGCTCTGACTTATTAATCGTCTCATAATAATATATACACACGTCGTTATCGAAATGAGGCTTCCGCGGCTCTTTTTCAGACGGCAACTTTCTTAAGTGGCGAAGATTATCGTAAGATCGGCAAGCACAACATTCATTTTCGCGGGCGCCTGAATGATATTTGCCGATTCCAAAAAAGCTTGACGGCAACAGCGCTTGTCATGCGAGGGCTCCTGCCCTGGCCGTTACCGCCCGGGTGCCCTTCGTTGCCGCCTGAAAAAGAGCTGCGGAAGCCGTAATCTATAGGGATACTATTTTAAGACCGTTAATATGTCCGATCCAATCAACCGTGCATCGTAATGATCGCTTCCGCGATTTTTTTCATGGGAATATTTTTTTCCATACTGATGGCTTGTAGCCTGCGATAGGCTTGGGTCTCATTTAATTTTTCAACCTTCATCAACAAACCTTTGGCTCTCTCGATCAGCTTTCTGTTTTCCAGTTCCTCGCTGAGTTTCATAACCTTATCGTTCAACTCCGATTTTTCGATAAAATGACTCACCGCCAATTCAATGGCCGGCGACAGGTTCTCGATACGAAAAGGCTTGGAAAGATAGGCCATGACGCCTGCTTCGCGAGCATGCTGGATCAAATCGCGCTCGGAATAGGCGGTCAAGATAATAACCGGATATTTTTTTGCGATTTCACGGGCCACGCTGATTCCATCCATTCCCGGCATCTTAATATCCAATATCACGAGTTCGGGCTTTTTCTCTTTAATGAGTCGAACGGCTTCCAGCCCGTCTTTGGCTTCGCCGACAACTTGATGGCCGATTTCCTCAAGCAATTCCCGCAGATCCATTCGTATGATCGATTCATCATCCGCAATAAAAATTTGAAAACTCATTTTCTCATCCCTTTTCCCTGAATCTACAAGCCGATACAGGACCGGCTGTCTTAAGGTTGAAATCCTTTGCCACCGGAATCAAAAATCCGAACGCTCCGCGGCCGGCGGCTGAAAATGAAAATCAATGAGGTCAAACAAACATATCTCGTCCCACATTCAGATGAATACAAAATCCGCATGAATAAAGCAATATTATTTTTCGACCCTGAAAAGCCCGGAAACGCCTATGGAGTAATAAGTTCCTTGGCTATGACACCGATCTCAAAAGCCGCTCGGGGTTTGCCGAGTTTGCGGGCATTTTGTTTTAATTCCGCCAATCGGCCTTCTTGTTCCAACAACTTGGTGATTTTAAAAGCCAGAGTGGCGATATTGTTAATCTTAATGGCGGCTTTATTCTCCAAAAGAAAATCATTATTTCGGCTTTCCTGGCCGGGCACGGGATTCAGGATCGCCATGGCTGCTCCGCTGGCCAGGACTTCGGACGTGGTGAGCCCGCCGGGCTTGGATACCACCAAATCGGATAGAGCCATGAGTTCATGAATTTTATCCGTATAACCGAAAATCCTTGCATTGTGTCTCTCCGGTATTTCGATTCTTTCCAATGCATGCTTGGCCCCCTCATTGCGGCCGACCACCGCAATGATCTCCAAGGGAATTCCGATCATCAGCAAGTTGCGAAATATCTTTTCGATTGGACCGACGCCGAACCCGCCGGCCAGTTGTAAAAGAACAGGTCTATTTCCGGTTAAACCGTATTTATTTAATAAAGCAACCCGGTCAAAAGATTGACTGAAAACGGGATGAATGGGAATACCCGTAACCCGGATATCTTGAGCCGGGACTCCCCAATACTCTAAATAAACAGCGCCTTCCTCCGTGGCCGTGCAATACCGTTCGCAAGGATTTGCGACCCAAAGTCGATGGGTTTCAAAATCGGTGGTCACGGTCATTTGCGGCACATTGATTCTTTCAGTACGCTTTAAGAAAGCAATAATCTCGGCCGGTAAAAAATGAGTATTCACGATGACATCCCATTTTTCAGCCTGCAAAAAACGGGTGACCTTGCCCAAGTTCAACCGTTCGACCAACAACCTCAGGCGGTCACTCTTGCGATGCGGACCGGGCGGCTGATCCAGCATATCGTAAAAATACCCCAACACATGCGGAGCCTTATTGACCAGATCCAGATAGGCCCGGCCGTAAATGCGTCGAAAAGCCTTGCTGGTCCATTGCAATACGTCGATATTCCGGATGATTGCTTCAGGCGCCAATTCCCTTAACGCCAGTTCCACGGCTTCGGCCGCCCGTAAATGCCCGGCGCCCACGGACGCCGATAAGATCAAGATTCTCATGTTTGGACCTTTCACTGCAATAAGATATTGATACGTTGTTCGGCATCATAGCCGAAAAACAAAACCCACCCGATGGCAACGTCCTGGTTTTTCATGGCGGTTATCCCGATCATCCCGGTAGGGGCGACCGGCCGGTCGCCCCTACGGCCGATGTCTGATAGTATTCTTTGCCGATATCCGAAAAAAAAAGTTGCTGCGATCTATTACCGTTTAAATCCCAGTTCTTCCATGACTGCATCATGAATCCGCGGCCGGAACGGCCGGATCTTGATATTTTCGCGGGTCGGATGCACGCGGTTTGTTAAAAAAATGACGATTACGTCCTTTTCCAGATCCATCCAAACCGAAGTCCCGGTGAACCCCAGATGCCCATAACTGTTTTCGGAAAAATACCGGCCGGCGCTCGAATGTTCCGATGAAGGCGTATCCCAACCCAAGGCCCAGGTGCTCTCTGCCGAAATTTTTTGTTTGGTAAAAAAAGTCTTCACGGTTGGCGGAGTGAAAAAATCGCTTCTCATCCCGTAATAATGTTCGCGCAAAAAATTGACCAGGCTATGGACTTCCTCGATTGTTCCGAACAAACCGGCATGACCCGAGTATCCGCCCAAAACATGGGCATTTTCATCGTGGGTTTCGCCTTGAATCATCCGCTTGCGCCAGGGGCAATCTTCCGTGGCCGCAAACCGATTTAGGGGATAAGGAAGCGGCAAACGATTTTCTTTCAAAAAAGTGCTTTGTAAGCCAAGCGGATTATAAAAATGCATTTTCAAAAATCCGGGCAAAGGCATCTCGGCCTTTTCCGCGACGATCCATTCCAGCATCATAAAACCCAAATCGCTGTAAAGAACCCCTTGGCCCGGTTCATAGGCCAAAGGGCTTTGGATAAGCAAATCCCTTAAAAAAGGTCTCCTTTGCTCCGGTTCGATCTTTTCCAGTTCAAGATAAAAAGTTTGATAATCTTTTAAGCCGGCCGAATGACAGAGAAGCAATCGCGAAGTAATGGATCTTTTATCGTTTGGAATCGGTTTGGAGACAAGCTCCGTCAAAGGCTGATCGAGTTGAAGTTTTTCATCCTGGACCAGTTTCATAAGGGCCAATCCGGTCGCCAAAGGTTTGGTCAAAGAGGCCAAATCGAAAATCGTCTCCGGGTGACGGCAGCAGCTTCCGGCAGGCTGCTCACCGAACCGGCCCATTCCACAATCTCCTTACGGCCGCGATAAGATGCTAAAAGAGCACCACCCGGGAAAACGCCTTGTTCAACACCTTGCGCCAGAATTTTTTTAAAATTTTCGCCCATTTTTCTATAAAATACCCTGTTCAATCTTAAAATTTTATATTATTATTTCAAATAACTCAAATTTAAATAAATTTAAAAATAATTTAACATTATATTTTTTTTAAATCGATTCGCAACGCTGCATTCCATTTAGGGTAACGCGCACTTATGACGGGAAAAAATACAACCCTCATCATGCCCGATTATATGCGTTCTTTCCAATGCATTGCGCAAAAATGCGAGGAAAAATGATTTCAATAAAACCGGATTGAATCGATCGAGTGTGCCCGACCATCTGGTGGATTTGCTCTGGGAATTGCGAACGTTCAGCATGCAATTGCTCAAAAGCCGGGACCTGCCTTTGTGGGAACGCCTGATCATCCTTTGTCTGTTTTTCGAACAAGCAGACCGGCTTTTCAAAGAAAATCATAGGGAACAAATTCCGGACCTGATTCAATCTTTTTTGGATGAGATCTTGCAAAACCGCTTTCACGATAGCCTGCAAAAAATACCGATTCGAACGGATATTCAGATGATACTATTAAGTCAAATCATTCGGGCGCACCTATCGGCCGGCGGAGGCACGGACCGGTTTAAAAGATTGGTAAAAGAATGCCTGCTCGGCCTCGTTCCCGATCCGGAAGCCGACCAAGCTGTCAGAGCCGCTCGTTATGATGAAGCTTTTAAAAATCATTACGAGCCTTTTATCCGGAAGCATGAACATATTTTTGAAAATTACCTGGTCCATTACGTTTTTTCGAATCTGTTTCCCCTAAAAAATTTAAGCCCCTTCACCCATTTCATCGAATTGGTTCTGCATTATGCCCTGCTGAAAATATATTTGATCGGCTTGTGCGCGTTTTACAAAGAAACCTTCAGTCCCGAAATCGTTCTGGAATTGGTCTATTCTTTTTCGCGGAATATCGTACATAAGGAAAAATTTTTTTCAAGCATCATGGAACAGCTCGGCCGGCTGGGTTATCTGGACCGGGCGCATCTGTCGATATTGATAAAGAATTAACCATGGAAAGGGACCGGATAAAAGCAACCCTCCGGCATTGGAAAAAAATCGCCCGGGAAGTTCTGTACGGCTTGACCCGTCACGAATTGGACCTGGAAATGAAAAACCGGATACCGCCATCTCAATCTATTTCAAAGTCTATATGAACGCTTTGATCCATACGTCT